>JAWVYE010000518.1:0-1500 GCA_033722905.1 Desulfobulbales bacterium | reverse complement strand
GCTGTGAAGAGTTCTGTTTTCTTTCCACCTGCAATCGTGTTGAGGTCATTTTTGTCTCCTCAACAGCTGAAGAAACTGAGAGGAAAGTCAGAGATTTTCTTTTTAATAAAAGTATGAGTTATGAAGAGGCGGGAAAATATATCTATCTGCATCAGGGAGAGTCTGCCATCCAGCATTTATACCGTGTAGGGGCGAGTCTGGACTCCATGATAGTGGGCGAACCCCAGATTCTTGGCCAACTGAAACAGGCCTACCGTGATGCATCGGAAAAGAACTGTACGGGCATGATACTGAACCGGCTGATGCATAAAGCTTTTTCAGTAGCCAAGCGGATAAGGACAGAGACCGAGATCGGCTCCAGCGCTGTTTCCATAAGTTATGCTGCTGTGGAATTGGCAAAAAAAATATTCGGCAACCTGAAACACAAACGGGCCATGCTTGTGGGTGCAGGTGAAATGGCGGAACTGGCTGCCCAACACCTGATGAATCAGGGGGTGGCGGAGGTCATTGTCGCCAACAGAACATTTGAACGGGCCGTGAACCTGGCCCGCTGTTTTAACGGCAAGCCCGTTTCCCTGGATGAACTGATTCCGCAGCTGGAGCAAGTGGATATCCTGATCAGCTCAACCGGTTCACCTGAACTGATACTGCACAGCAGTGATGTCAAACCGCTTATGCGTCAGCGCCGCAACAGGCCGCTGTTTTTAATTGATATCGCTGTGCCCCGTGACCTTGACCCCAAGTTAAATGATCTGGACAATGTATATCTTTACGGCATAGATGACTTGACTAATGTGGTTGATATAAATAAGGCCGAACGGGATAAGGAGGCCGTGAGGGCCGAGCGCATTGTCACCGAGGAAACACTCAAGTTTATGCTTTGGCTCGGTTCCATGGAGGTGACTCCGACAATAGTTGCCATCAGGGAAAAGGCGGACGCCATCCGTAAAACCGAGCTGGAAAAAACATTTTCGAGTATGGGCAATCTTTCTGAAAAGGAAAAAAAGGCCATTGAAAAAATGAGCTCAGCCATGATGAATAAAATACTGCATCATCCCATTGTCTATCTCAAAAAGGAAGATTCCCACAAAGATAAGAAACTCAAGCTTGGCATGATCCGCAAGTTTTTCAATTTAGACATAGACAATTCAAATTAGCTTCATCTGCACCGGAGTCTCCCTGCAGCCGCTTACCTGGCGCAGATTTTCAGGCATATTAGTTAATAAACAGCCGGGAATCTGCGCCGCGCAACTGAAGCTGATTTGAATGGTTAAGCTTTGGCCTGAAACAAAATCAATTGAGAAGCATTGTAGTTTAAAAGGCAGTGCCGGCTGGCTGAAACTTGCATACAGAATTGGATAAAACATCATACATAGAGGAAGAGGTTTTTGGCGTGGAGCATTCCGGCGAGATCCCGGAGGTAACCCTGCATGAATCTCTCTATTACCTTACTGAAGCTTCTGACGGCCCATCTCTGACACTTGCTGCCCAGGATATCAT
>JAWVYE010000517.1:0-1503 GCA_033722905.1 Desulfobulbales bacterium | reverse complement strand
GTGCTTCGATATCCCGCAGCCAGCCGCCGCCAAGATCATACACCCTGATCCGTTTATTAAAGAAGTCGGAGACATACAGTTCGCCTGCTGTTTCGTTGAGGCTGATGTCAGTGGGAAAGTTAAAGCCTGCACCACCGAAAGTTGTCTGCAGGGTGCCTGTTTTGTCATAGACCCTGACCTCGTTCGCCTTGCTGTCTACAACATAGGCTGTCAGGTCACTGGTTACGGCAATGCCGTTCGGTTTAATGAATTCACCACTGCCGTTCCCCAGTTCAATATTTTTTTCGCCGTCAATGAAGACCTGAACAGAACCATCACCTTCATCTCCGACAAAAAGATAGTTCCGCCCCGTTACAACTGAGCACTTTTTACTCTTGCCATTATTTCTTCTGTCCAAATTGTATGCAAAACATTTGCCGGTGGGCGGGGTCTCAAGGACAGCCAATCCCAAGGGGGCTTTGAAACCTTCGAGGGTATCAGTCTTATTACCGGCCGCATCAAAGACGGCCACAGAACCATTTTTATGGTCTGCGACATAGATCAAACCCGAGACGCTCACAGCAATCCGGGTCGGGGACCTGAGTCCGCCAATCTGATCAATGGCTATTGTTTCTGCTGAAACGGGCTGAACCGGAACCGTCAGGAAGGCTGCTACTGCTATGGCAGCAGCAGAAAGAAGAATTTTACAATTCATGACTGTAAAACTCCTTATAGATCTTTTTATGTAGTTAGTTACCTGTACACCACCCCGGCTCCTTATGGTTCAAATAAGGAGACCTTCATATAATACCATAATACCGAAAAAATTGCATGTCCACAGTTGGCAGTTTACAATTTTTCCTGTTCAGGCTTGGGATTCCGGAGCTTCGGACTTCTTTGAAGTGGCTGCTCCCTGCAGACACGGCAGCGCTCATTACCGCACCATTGACAGGAAAAACAATCCGGGCAGCAGTTTTTCTGGCTGCCAATGGATTCCGGTACATATATCATGCCAAGATTACCCGGCAACCTTTTAAAAGCCATTTTTATCCAAGCCGCCTTACTGTTTGGCTATGTTTACCCCGACGCCTTATTTTCATCTTGATAATATTATTTCCTTTATTCATATTAGTTGAAGCATTTACCTTGCCAGCATGTTTTCTGCCCTATATACCGCCACCTGCTATTATTATGGCGGTTGTTGCAAGACACAAAAATTCTTCTCAGAGGCAAAGCTTTGCGCCTGGAAATAGCGTAACAGCAGAAAGTGATTAGATTTAATCATATAAAACCAATATAAAGGAAAAGGGATACTGTAAAAAAGTTTTTTTATACATTTTTAAGGAGGAGATCATCATGGATAGTGAAAAGAAACAGGACCATGCTTCGGAAGAGGAACTTGCGGCATATGAGAAATTGCGCCAGCGGGTAACCAAGACCTTCAGCGAACTCCATGACAGGATAAATGGAGAAACCATCAGCAAGGCAATTGATAAAGCAACCGCTGAACTGAAAGAGGTGGGC
>JAWVYE010000516.1:0-1570 GCA_033722905.1 Desulfobulbales bacterium | reverse complement strand
TGAGCAGCTCCTCGACTTGTTTCTTTGACATGTTTCTCTCCTTATCAAGTTTTTCAGCTGATAAAAGGTTTTCAATTTCACTGATGATTGCCAGATTTGTGCCAGATAAAACAATATCCGGCTCTTTTGCCTTTGGCTCCATGGCTGTTAGAAAAAAAACAGTCTTTGAGTCAGGTGCCCTCCTTATTCCGAAACCCGGAGCCTTACATTTTTGTCGTGCCCCGTTCAATTTTGTCGCCTTTGCCACACTGCGGGGCCCCGGTGCGCCGTAACCGTTTCACAAAAAAGCAACGTAAATTTTATAAATACTCGGGATTATTGCAATAATTTATTATTGCCGCATGTGGCATAGCCATTGCTCTAGTTATGGCAAAGCAATTGAAACAGCTTCAATTAGAGGAAAAGCTATGCAGGCAATATTACTTGATGAAAGACAGGAGCAGGTTCACCGCACCGGTGAAAAACCTTTTGAAATAGTGTGCGACAAGGACAGCCTGGCCGGGGCGGTCAGCCAGAGGGCCTGTGTTTTCTGCGGTTCGCGGGTGGTGCTCTACCCGATAGCCGATGCCCTGCACCTGGTCCACGGCCCCATTGGCTGTGCGGTCTATACCTGGGATATCCGTGGTGCCCTGTCATCCGGACCGGAACTGCACCGCTTGAGTTTTTCCACCGACCTGCAGGAGTTGGATGTGGTCTTCGGCGGTGAAAAGAAGCTCTATAATGCCCTTTTAGAGCTTATTGAGCGCCACAGTCCAAAGGCGGCATTTGTTTACTCTACCTGTATAGTGGGCATCATCGGCGATGATCTGGAAGCGGTCTGCAAAAGAGTCGAGGATGAAAAGAAAATTCCGGTTATCCCGGTACAGTCAGAGGGTTTCAAGGGCAACAAAAGGGCCGGCTACAGGGCGGCCTGCGATGCCATGTTCAAGCTGGTCGGCACCGGTGAGACTGCAGGAATTTCTCCTAATTCCATAAACATTCTCGGCGATTTCAACCTGGCCGGGGAAATCTGGATGGTTCGTGAATACTTTGAGCGCATGGGTATCGAAGTGGTTGCCAATATCACGGGTGACGGCCGTATTGCCGATATCCAGCGGGCCCATGGCGCAGCCCTGAACGTGGTGCAGTGCTCAGGGGCCACCATGGACCTGGCAAGCATGATGGAGGAAAAATACGCTATTCCTTCTATCAGGGTGTCCTATTTCGGTATTGAGGACATGGCCGAATCCCTTTACGCGGTTGCCCGCCACTTCAATGACCCTGAAATAATGGCACGAACCCGGGAAGTCGTCAGGGAAGAGCTTGCGAGGATTTACCCTGAACTCCAGAGATACAAAGCAGCCTTAAGCGGCAGGAAGGCGGCCATCTATGTGGGCGGATCATTTAAGGCCTTTTCCCTGGTCAAGGCATTTCGCCTTCTGGGCATGCAGGTTGTCATGGTTGGCTCCCAGACCGGCACCAGGGAGGAATACCAGGAACTGGCCGAGATCACCGACCCGGGGACCATTATCGTCGATGATACCAACCCCCTGGAACTCACCGCATTTCTCGAGGAGAAAAAGGTGGATAT
>JAWVYE010000515.1:0-1577 GCA_033722905.1 Desulfobulbales bacterium | reverse complement strand
GGCCAAGGGTTTCCATGGATGCTGCTGCCTGTTATGAATATCTTCGTGGCATTGAACATGATCTTGGTCCGAAAAAAAAGAAGGGACTCATACGGTTTATTGAATATTTGATAGAAAGAGGGGAGGGTGCTGTCGGAGCCCTGCCTTTAAGGCTATTTTCTGACATCAAAAGGTAGCTGTCTGCGGCGGAAAACATTCTGAAAACCTGAAAGGATTGACAGTGACAGTTGAAACAGTAAAAACTGCGGAAGAGAAAAAACGTTTTGTCCGGGATAAATTCGCTTCTATCAGTAACAGATATGATTTTTTGAATTCCCTGCTGAGCCTGAAAGTCGACAGTTACTGGCGCTGGGTTACAACACGTGAATTAAAGGAGTTTCCGGAAGGGGCGGTGCTGGACCTTTGTGCCGGCACGCTACCTCTGGCGCTTGAACTTACCCGGCAGGCATCAAAGCGCACTGTTGTGGCAGTTGATTTCTGTGAAGATATGCTGCGCAGCGGCTTGAAGAGTCTGCCGCTGGATGACCGCAGGAACAGAATTGGTGCTGTCTGTGGCGACGGAGAGGAGATACCAGCTGCAACTGAGAGATTTTGGGGCGTCACGGTTGCATTTGGAGTAAGGAATCTGGCAAATACTGCAAAAGGTCTTGCTGAAATGCACAGGGTGTTGAAACCTGGCGGCAAACTGCTTATTCTTGAATTTTCGCGGCCCCGCAACGCTATCTTTAAACCGATTTATAGTTTTTACTTAAACAGGGTTCTGCCGAAAGTGGCCGGTCTGGTTTCCGGTGACAAGGAAGCATATGAATACCTGGCCCGTTCAATTGCTGAGTTTTATGAACCTGAAGAATTGTTAACCATGATCAGGAAAGCTGGATTTTCCAGGCAGTATTACAGGCCCTTGACCATGGGTATTGTAACCGTCTATGTGGGTATAAAATGAAAAAAAGGATAATTCTGGGCATTACCGGGGCAAGCGGCACTCTTTATGCAGTTCAGTTTATAAAACTGATGGTGCAGTCTGAAGTTGATATTCATGCAATAATCTCCGATGCCGGCCGTCTTGTGCTGCAGCATGAACTGGGGTTGATTCCTAAAGATCTGCAGCAATATGGTGTTAACTGGCACGATGCCGCTGATTTTGCAGCACCTATGTCAAGTGGTTCAAGCAGGTTTGATGCCATGCTGGTTCTGCCGTGTACAATGGGCTCACTCGGGGCCATTGCCAACGGGATAGCAAAAAATCTTATTCACCGGGCAGCGGATGTGATACTGAAGGAAAAAAAACCCCTGTTACTTGCCGTGCGTGAGACTCCATTGAACCGTATCCATCTTGAAAATATGCTGAAGGTTCATGATGCCGGAGCTATTATTTGTCCGCCCATGCCTTCCCTTTACCATCATCCCGACAGCCTGGAGGAAATGGCGACCTTTTTTGCAGGACGGCTGGCTGAGCTCATCGGGATCGAGATAAAGAATCTGAAACGGTGGCATGGCAAATAAGACCTAAGGGAAAATGATCCGATGCTGAAGAAAATCGCCATACTGCTTGAAATGATAAAGTTTGAGCACACGGT
>JAWVYE010000514.1:0-1631 GCA_033722905.1 Desulfobulbales bacterium | reverse complement strand
GTGACAGAAAGCCATTGCTCTACGGCGCACATAGCGCTAACCGTGAAGCCATGGCCAAAGTGGCCAAGGAACTCGATTGTCCCCTTGTTGTTGTCGGGGCCAGCCTTGATGATGCAGTGGCAACAGCAGATGCCCTCATTAACGACGGCTTTAAAGACCTGGTGATTGACACCGGCGCCAGAACCATTCGGGCAGCTTATGAAGACAATGTTGTTGCCCGGCGCGCAGCCATCAACAAAAAATTTAAACCATTGGGCTTCCCGACCATTGCCTTTCCCTGCGACATGACCGATGATCCCCTTATGGAGGTGATGATAGCCTCCGTTTTGGTGGCCAAGTATGCAGGTATAGTCATTCTGTCCGATCTGCAGGGAGATACTCTTTTCCCGTTACTGCTTGAACGTCTGAACATATTTACAGATCCTCAACGCCCGATGGTTGTTAAGGAAGACATTTATCCAATCAGCGGTCCGGACGAAAATTCACCTGTGCTGATCACCTGCAACTTCTCTTTGACCTATTTTATTGTGTCAGGAGAAATTGAGGGCAGCAAGGTTCCTTCTTGGTTGCTGATCAAGGATACAGAGGGCCTTTCGGTTCTGACCGCCTGGGCGGCAGGTAAATTTGGAGCTGATCTCATCGCCCAGTTTATCAACAAGTCCGGAATTGCCGACAAGGTAAAACACCGCGAATTGATCATTCCCGGGTATCTTGCCACCATTAAGGGTGAACTGGAAGAAGAACTTCCTGATTGGACAATAACCATCGGTCCCAGAGAGGCAGGCCATATGCCTGCATTCCTCAAGGAATGGAAGGTAGCGGCATAACTCAATTTCTACTTATGAAATACTAAATCGGTTTACGGAACCGATGATCAATCCAGAGAACCAGTTAGAGTAATCGGAGAACGTTATGGCTAAAGCAAAAAAGAGCAGGGAAGGGACAGTAATGGTTCTTGGCGGCGGCATTGCCGGCGTCCAGGCAGCCCTGGACCTGACCGATTTGGGGTACTATGTCTATCTTGTTGAAAAATCGCCGGCCATTGGCGGAGTGATGGCGCAACTGGACAAGACCTTTCCGACCAACGATTGTTCGCTCTGAATCCTGGCGCCCAAGCTGGTAGAGGCCGGTCGGTCTCCAAACATAGAAATACTTACAAACAGTGATCTTCTTTCCCTGAAGGGAAAACCGGGTAATTTCAAAGCGAATATCGTCCAGCGGCCCCGCTATATTAATGCAGATGACTGCACCGCCTGTGGACTTTGCACCGCATATTGCCCCCGGCACCAGGAGGATGAGTATAATGAAAGTTTGAACATTACCCGTCCCATCCACATTGATTATCCCCAGGCCGTACCCGCAACATACTATATCGATCCGCGCAGCTGCCTGCATCTTACCCATGAAACATGCCAGATCTGCGTACCGGTCTGCCAGAGCAAGGCCATTGACTTCAGCCAGCAGCCGGAAAAGAAAACCCTGGAAGTTGGTGCCGTTATCATGTCCCCAGGTTTTGGCCGCATCTCAGAAGAAACCCTGGCAAAATACAGTTACGGCAAACACCCCGACGTTGTCACCAGCATTGAATTTGAAAGGCTGCTCAACCCTTCCGGTCCTTTTTCAGGTGAAGT
>JAWVYE010000513.1:0-1644 GCA_033722905.1 Desulfobulbales bacterium | reverse complement strand
TTCAATATGGATATTCCAGGAATTCAATATTATTTATTTTAAAAGGTGCGTGCTATATTTGTAAATATAACGATTGGCACTGGTGTGTCTGGTTGTTGGGTGAGAAATAATGAAATAGAGGCGGTGATTTACGGTATTCAGCGTGATGCAAATAACAAGTGTACCATATAAAGTGTATATAATTTAATTCTCATAAAAGTTGTATGGCTGACTCCATAAAATTTGCCCCCTCTCATGCCTCTTTAGAACCTGAATAAACATGGCTGCAAATCTCTGGACAGGACAAACCCGCTGTTACGATATGAACGGCACTATAATACCCTGCGAAAATTCCGGTCAGGACGGTGAGTTCCGCAGCGGTAAACCATGGCCGGCTCAGCGCTTTGCTGTTCAAGGCAGCTTGGTGGTCGATCAGCTTACCGGGCTGCAGTGGCTCAGAAATGCCAATCCCGGTGAATTTCCTGTAACCTGGCAGGAGGCAATTGCTTACATTTCCCGGATGAACAGTGAAAAAAGAGAGGGGCGGAGTGACTGGCGTTTGCCCAACCGGCGGGAACTCAGGAGTCTCATGGCGTTTGAGACCAGAAAACCGGCCTTGCCGGCTGAACATCCATTTGAAAATGTATTTCTGGGCTGGTACTGGACGTCAACAACAGCCGCAATCCATCCCGGATATGCCTGGTATCTCCACATGGAGGGGGCACGTATGTTTTATGGCCGCAAGGATCAGTATTATCTTTTCTGGCCGGTGTGCGGGCCGGGCGCCAATGTTTTGCCGCAAACCGGGCAAAAGAGATGTTATGATGCGACGGGCAACGAAATACCATGCCGCGGAAGCGGCCAGGATGGAGAATTGCAGATGGGCAGGGCCTGGCCCAAACCGCGCTTTGCTGTGAAGCAGACAGCGGTGCTCGATAAACTTACGGGACTTTACTGGCTGCACAATGCTGATATCAGCTCCGGAGCGATGCCTTGGGATGAGGCCCTGCGATATGTGCATACTCTTGCACTGCCGGTACCTGAACCGTCCATGCATTGGCGGCTTCCCACCATTAATGAACTGGAGTCACTCGTCGATTGTTCCCGTCATACCCCGGCGTTAGAGAAAGGCCATCCCTTTGAAAATGTAAGGGATGTCTACTGGTCATCCACCACAAGTTTTTTTGAACCTGATTGGGCCTGGGCCTTGTATTTAAACAAGGGAGCCACCGGCGTCGGGTTCAAGAAGGACAGGGGGTTTCACCTCTGGCCGGTGGCTTCAGTTTTTTAATAAAACGATGGTTTTCATTTAATACTCCATATTTTATCAGCAATAAAACTGTTAATAAAAGATGGAGTTTGAAAAAGCATCCTCTTTATTTAATGTTCATTTTCTTTACTTGCATAAAGAAAACGAACCAAAAGAAAGTGCAGCCTATCACTTGGTCTGCAAAAAGCAGACTACCCTGCGCTGCTCGCCAAGAACGGGCGACATCGGAAAGTCGTTTCACTCCGCCGAGTCGCTTATCCGCTCTTGGCTTCGCTGCTCGGCTACGTGAAACGGCTATAAAACCTAATTTTCAAGCTGTTTAGCCCCTTCTGTGCCGCTGAGTATCGCAGCTGTTGTCGGAAAAAGACGCTGGACTTGTCTGAACCGCCGCAGGC
>JAWVYE010000512.1:0-1644 GCA_033722905.1 Desulfobulbales bacterium | reverse complement strand
AGACTTCTTCCAACTCGTCAAATCGCGCCTGGCTAAAGGCGGCATTGTCGGCCAGTGGCTGCACGGCTACAAAATTGACAACCGGACCATTGATGCGGTGCTCAAGACCTTTTCCGCGGTATTCCCCAGGGCCCGCATCTTCCAGATGGACATCCATGATTATATCATCATCGCAACTGATGAAGCCTGGCAGTTCGAGGCGGAGCAGTTCACCGGCCGCCTGCAGTTGCCGGAGATCAGCCGCTCTTTGGCGGCCATCAACATCCACACCCCCGAAGATCTGCTCCTGCGGGAAATGTTCTCGCAATTCACCTTTGCAAGGATGACCAGCGCCAGTACCGTGCCGGTCAACACTGACAACACCCCTGTTCTTGAGCCCATGGCCGAATTCGGCAATTTTTTGCACAGGGACAGCGATTTTATGAATACCTTTGACAGCAGGACAGACCCCGACGCCCGCGCCGCACAACTCCTGCTTGCCGCATTTATGGAAGACAGCAACATGACGGATGAGCAGTTACAGGAAAGCATAAACTTTGATGTATTGGTTCTGCAGGAAATTCCCAGGATTAAAAACTCCCTGGCCCTGAAGGCACTACACCTCTTCTGGCAGGAAACCCCGGAAGAATCCGTGCCGCAGGAGATCCTGGACCACATTTCCGAGCTGGAAATACAGCAGATCATAACCCATCCTCACTATCGCCAGGATGCGAATCTCCTTTCCCCACTTGAGGCATACAGCATGCTCACCGCTGAACTGCATCTCTGGCAGCAGGCATCTTCAGCCTTCTGGCAGCCCGATCCCACGCGGTTGCCGAGCCTGTTCGCCCGCTATGCTCAGGAGACACCACCGCATGAGGTTGCCACCCTGGCTGTAAAAACCGGAATAATGCTGGCCCAGGCCAATGCCTGCAAACCGGCGCTTACCTATCTGGCAACAGCAGAAGGCTTTACCCCTGCGACAACGCTGGAAATAACCCGGGAACGGGAGAAGCAGACCAGCCGCTGCCGGGAAAAACTGGCGGCCCGGATCCTGCCGGGCACGATGGCGCCATGAACCCTCAACCGTTATGTATACTGCGGTGACGAACCTGTGCGGACAAGCTGGTGATACTATCCTGCATGGACTGCTTGCAAACAGATAATATCTGTATAATCTTATGACATAAAAAGGAAATTAACCTTAATTCCAGGCAGCAAACCGTCAGCAGGCTGCTGCCCAGCAAACCCATGACAAACCGTACAAAGCCTGTTCAGCCCCAAAACCTCCTCCAGCCTCTGCTGGTCCTTTGTCTGCTGCTGGTCATCACCCTGGCCCTTTACTGGCAGGCAAGAGAGTTTCCCTTCTTTTACCTTGATGATGATGCCTATATCATCAAGAATACCAACATCCAGAACGGCCTGACCCTGGAGTCCCTGCGCCGGGCCTTTCTAAAACCGTATGCCGGTTTCTGGATACCCCTTACCTGGCTGTCGTACATGGTCGATTTTGAGCTTTCCGGACTTGATCCCTCGGGCTTTCATCTGACAAATATCCTGCTGCATGGCGCCAAGATAATCTTATTAGTCACTCTGCTGTACAAAATGACCGGTTACGGCTGGCGCAGCCTCCTGGTTGCGGCCCTGTTTGCACTCCATCCCCTT
>JAWVYE010000511.1:0-1655 GCA_033722905.1 Desulfobulbales bacterium | reverse complement strand
GCAGAGGGCCAGGACAAACGGCTTTTCAGGGTGGCCCCAGAATCTCTGCAGCTCTTTCAAAAGGGCAAACCTGGCCTGTTTCACCTCTTCGGGAACATGCTCGGAATCGAAATGATAATCATAGTAGGGATAAAAGGTTGCCAGGTCGATGCCCGGCTGGATAACCGCATAACGCCCTTGTTCATAGTTGGCATAAAGGCTGTACTGTTTCTCGATTTCCTGCCGGGTGGAGGTAATGATCAACCCGGAGGTTTCAATGATCCGCTCCTCTTCGCTGATGCGCTTGTCTATTTTGTACTGCCGGTTGATATGCTGGATGGACAGCCCGTCGGCCAGGAGCTTTTCCCTCTTGTTGCGGCCCATGGAGTGGCCGGTAAAAACAAACGGCTTGGCAAAGGCCTTGGCCAGCTCCTTGGCAACATAGCCGCCGTCTGCATAATGACCGTGGAAGATATCCGGAGTGTGCTGCTGCTGTTTCAAAAACTTGATAGTTTTATCGATGAACTCTTCAAGGTGGGGCCACAGCAGCTCCTTGCGGATATACTTGAGGCCGCCGCACTGAATGCGGACAATGCGGGCCCTGTCTGATAAGGGTTCAATCTCCTGGCTGTAATCCAGCGATACTGTTTTGTCCCTGATGCGCCGGGTGACCAGGTCTACCTGGCTGACCTCTTCATGTTCGGCCAGTTCCCTGGCCAGTTCCAGTACATACTTGACCTGGCCGCCGGTATCGGCATCACGCCCCATCTCCTGGGTATGGCCCCGGATGAGCCCGTGAATGCTGAAAAGCTGGATGTAAAGACCTTTGCCTGGCATGGTAGAAGACTAGCAGCATGGCAGGGAATGTCAAGCCCTTCAGGAAATTGTTTTTACGTTCGCAGACCATGAAAAACCTCCGGGGGCGGCTGCCTCCGAACACAGGTTGCCATAACCGGAAAAAATATGTATGGAGAAAACTGCGGTGAACAACAGGTTGTCATGACAATTGCATTTGCGTTAGGATCATTTACAATAACGGTAAGTACAGCTGGCTGATGCTGCTGATAAGTATAATTCCGGGTAGAGAGCAAATATGGCATCTGATTCAGATAATCCGCTGATATTTGGTGAAGTGCTTTTCGACTGCTTCCCCGACGGCCGGGAAGAGCTTGGCGGGGCGCCGTTCAACGTAGCCTGGAACCTGCAGGCCCTGGGGCTTTCTCCGGTGCTGATCAGCAGGGTGGGTAACGATGTCCGCGGCCGCCTGATTCTTGACATGGCAGCCTCCTGGGGCATGGACAGTGCAGGTCTCCAGATAGATGAGCTGTATCCCACCGGCAAGGTGCAAATTGAACTGGCCCAAGGCGAGCCCAGCTTTACCATCCTGCCGGATCAGGCATATGACCATATCGTTGAACCTGAGATTGCCCATCACAGGCCGGCCTTCCTCTACCACGGCTCTCTGGTTTTGAGAAACGAGACAAGCCGCAGCACTTTAAATACGCTGAAACATAAATTGCGCTGCCCAATCTTTCTGGACGTCAACCTGCGCAACCCGTGGTGGGACGTCAGGCAGGTGAAAGCTTTAGTCCATGCGGCCACCTGGCTGAAACTTCACGACTCGGAGCTTGACACCCTGTTCCCGGGCCGGGAGAAAATGGCGGCGCGGTGCCGGG
>JAWVYE010000510.1:0-1655 GCA_033722905.1 Desulfobulbales bacterium | reverse complement strand
TGCACGCGCTTACCTGGAACCTTATGACTCCTGGGCCAACCGGATAGCTATTCTACGGTTTATCCAGGATATTCCCATGACCCCCAATGATACTTCCTGGCAGACTCTGGTTGAAATTGAAAAAAAATTATCCAAAATTCAGAAGGTTCCCATGCTTATTTTATGGGGCGGCAATGATTTTTGTTTTACCCGACATTTTTATGAAGAATGGCAGGTACGCTTCCCTGATGCGGAAAGTCATTTGTTTCCGCAAGCCGGCCATTATATCCTCGAGGATGCCTTTGAGCCGATCGCTCCCCTGATCACTGCCTTTTTAGAAAAACATATCATCCCATGAATCACAATATTGCCCTGACACTCCTGGATTCCGCCAGAAATTTTCCTGACCGCCCCGGTTTGATTTGCAGGGCAGGCGGGAAATACAGGTCATGGTCTTTCAAAGAGATGAACGATACCACCGACTGGTTTGCCGGCAGCCTAGCTGAGCTGGGCATCAGGAGGGGTGACCGGGTCATGCTGATGGTCAAACCTTCCCTTGAGTTTATTACACTCACTTTTGCCCTTTTCAAGATGGGCGCGGTGATCATTCTTATCGATCCCGGTATGGGATACAAAAATTTGCTGCGCTGTATAGGCCAGGTTAAGCCCCAGGTCTTTATAGGCATAGCAAAGGCACATTTATTCAGACTTTTATTTCCCAAACCTTTCAGGAATGTGCGTATTTCCGTCTGTATCGGCACCTCTTTCGGTTTATTCGGCCCTTGTCTTTCAGCGCAAAACGCTGCAGGATCTCCAACATACGGGACTTCATATCCAGTTGCCGAGATGGAGGCCGATGAACTGGCTGCCATACTTTTCACTACCGGCTCAACGGGCCCACCCAAAGGCGTGCGCTATGAACATTCAATGTTTCAGGCGCAATTGCAACTCATCAGGGATTACTATGGAATCGGACCAAACGATATTGACCAGCCGGCCTTTCCTCTTTTTGCTCTTTTTTCTGCCGGACTTGGCGCCTGTTCTGTAATACCTGAAATGGATGCGGCACGACCTGCAAAGGTTGATCCGGCCAAGTTTGTTAAGACAATAATTGCCAACAGGGTTACTTACTCTTTTGGATCTCCTGCTATCTGGAATGTTGTGAGCCGTTACTGCCTTGAGAATAATAAGAAACTGGTCTCAGTGAAAAAAATTCTCATGGCCGGCGCACCGGTACCGGGCGAACTTCTGGCAAGAACAGTTTCCATCCTCCCGGCTGACGCTGATATCCACACCCCGTATGGTGCCACAGAATCCTTGCCTGTAGCCTCAATAACCGCAAGGGAGATTCTTGCTGACACTTGGGAGAAAACCAGGCTCGGCAAAGGCGTTTGCGTTGGGAAAGCGTTGCCGTCCATTACCATAAAAATTATAAAAATATCAGACCAGCCCATTCCCACGTGGGATGATTCCCTGTTGTTACCGCTCTACGAAACTGGCGAAATAGTGGTTAAGGGCCCGGTTGTGACAAGAGGATATGCTGACAATGACAGGGAAAACAGGCTGGCAAAAATTATGGATAATGATGAATTCTGGCACCGTATGGGAGACCTTGGCTATATTGATGATAACAACAGGCTATGGTTTTGCGGCCGAAAAGGCCACAGGGTCATAAC
>JAWVYE010000509.1:0-1657 GCA_033722905.1 Desulfobulbales bacterium | reverse complement strand
GAAAACCTTTTTGCCCTGCTGGAAACGGGCAGGAAGGAAAGAGATGAGCGGAACCTTAACCGTTTCAGAGCGGTATTGTCCGTTAATGGTCCTCTTAATGCAGCCCTGACCCGGGCGCAGTTTTATTTTTCCCGGTATGCCGGCAGGGATGACCGCATGCACATCCATGTGATCCCGCCGGATGACATCCGGGATATATAATTTCAGCCCAGCAAAGTTTCACGCCTTTATCTTGACAATATTACTTCCAGTGCTGAGATTCTAAACTAGAAGAGCAGAGTGAGAAATTAAAATCATCAATGATCTTTGCCGAAAGACATAACAGATTACTGGCAGGGGGTGATGATGATGGAACATACAGAATATGACCCCGTTGACACCGATTGTGTGGTCAGTGCCGCGAACTACTTGGAAGTAAGTGAATTTGTTATATTCAGGGATGCTTATAATTCATGGTATGGCAAGGAAGCCCCGGAGAAACAGGTTGAAAAGATTTTTGTGCAGTACCTGCAGGAAAATAAAGTGCCGTTCTGGGTTCGCAACTATGCCAGGAACCGTGTTGCCGAAGAAAGCAGATTAACAAGACAGGCAGATGAAGATTCACGTACAGCCAACAATGTTCTCTACCTGGCTTCCATCATAGCAGAATATGCGCTGCTGGCCTGTTATCTGTTTGTAAGATGAATTCCGACTACTGGTTACTGCCCAGAACCCAGACACGCCATTTAGCCATGCCGCGTCGTTCCAGGAAGGGAGGGGGTTTTCCAGGCAGTGCTGCCAGGAGATGCTCTTCTCCACCAGGCATAAAACCGGACAATATATACATCCCGGCCTGCCAGAATGACGGATTATGGAAAAGTTCTCCAAGGAGTTCATGATGCAGGTTGGCCATGATAACATCCACGTTTGCGGGCGGCAGCTCAACCCTGAGATCCAGGTGTTTGACCAGGATTGAGCCGCCAACTTCATTGTATGCCGCATTCTGCTTTGTGACTGCACATGCCAGGGAATTATGGTCTGCGGCTGTTACAGATGATGCTCCCAACTTGGCGGCTCCGATAGCGAGCAGCCCGGTACCGCACCCAAGGTCCAGCCCGGTAAATCTCTTTGGCAGCCTAGGCCGGTAACGGCTGAGGGCTTCAAGGCAGAGCCGGGTCGACGGATGGAAACCGTTGCCAAAGACAACGCTGGGATCGATCTTGATATCAGCTTCGCCGGGATCCCATACAGGCGCTACAGTCAAGTGCCCTACTGTAAAGGGTGCAATCTCACAACCCATTTCCCAGTCTTCGTAGGCAAGGTCCGCCCGGTAAAAAAGATGCAGCCCTTTACGGCGGCAGAGCTTTTCAACCAACCGGTGTTTGTCGGTATGAAATATCAGAATCGTCTTCCCGTCTTCTTCCCAGGTGCCTATCAGGTCTAAATCATCTATCGGGCCTATTCCTCTGCCGTTAATATGGTAGGTATAGATCCTGGCGTACTTTGTATGAGGAGCTCTGAGCATTGGTGAATATTTTATGATAATATGTTTAACATGCATAAAACAAAATGGTGAGATTATACCAGGTCGGTGTATTGAATTACCATAGCAGGTAAAGAAAAATTCTGGGACAGGCATATGGAAAATTACAAGCTGGTTTTACCGGGACACCTTAAT
>JAWVYE010000508.1:0-1682 GCA_033722905.1 Desulfobulbales bacterium | reverse complement strand
CCTGGACCAGGACCATTATCCCCTGGTGGTTCGCAACCTGGAATTTCGCACGGGCAGCGGCCGGCAGATTTCCGGTACCCTGCTGACCTCTTTGCTGATTCCGGCGCGGCAGCAGAATCCTCTTTTCGGGATGAAGGAAAAGGAGGACTGATGGGACGTCTGCTGAAAAATATCGGCCTGGCACTGCTTTTCCTTGTGGTGGTCCTTATCCTGGTCAATATCTTTATTATCCTGCCTCTTTTGCGCGTAGCTCCGGTTGAGACCGCTTTCATCCCTGCAGAAGAGCATCCCGGCGATGTCGTGCCGGTCAATGCCATTGTGGCATCAGATACCCTGGCCGTTATCAGGCAGAAAGGTAATGACGGAGGGCCATTATATATGGGGCCTGACGATGCAGACGTAAGGAATCCCTTCTTCTGGCCGGAGAAGAAAATCCAGAAGAAAAAAAGTGTCAGGCCGGCCCGCAAGGCCCCTAAGCTCCCGCAGCTTTCCATGGTGATCATCGGAGAAGGACGGAAGGAGGCATTAATGGATGATGTTTTTGTGCGGGAGGGGGACACGTATCACGGCTATCTGGTGAAGAGGATTGAAGAACACCAGGTAGTTCTTGTCGATAATTCAGGTGAGGTGCACATTAATCTGGCAACTGCTGCCAATAAGAAAGGCATGGTGCAGACCCCGCCGGGTTTGATTGAACAGTGATGAGGCCTGGAGTTACTGTAAAGCCCTGAACCGGTGAACCACCGGATGAATAATCCAGATTATAGGAAGTCGGTGCGTTCGTCACTGGCCATAACGGACAGATACCGGCACTGAAAAAGGCTTAGCTAATGAACCGAGTAGTGGCTTATGAATATCTTTGAAAAAGTTCAAACCAAGGCAATTTCCCTCATGTAGATAAAAAGCAGAAAGGCCGTAAAGTTCTGCTGATTCCGATAATGATTCAGTAAAATGTATACATCTTGTTAATATTATAGTATGTTTCTGAATGGAGAATCAAAAAGAGTATGATCCTATACCAAAATCCACCCAACATCATAAGCCGTTTTTTTTGTGTGTGCTCCCTGGCTCTGGTATTATTGACAACCGGCTGTGCAGCTTCATATGCGCCGCCTGAACCTTCCGTCCAGACCCAGGTAGAGCCGCCAGCCGTGCTTGAGAAGCAGCCGCCCCGAAGGATAGAGACCAGGCCCCGTTCCTCATTGTCCCCCCTTGCAGCCCTGAAGCCAAAAGTCGCTGCCGCCGAGAAAATGCCGTACGAGGGTAAACTGTTTTCATTATCCGCCCGGGGCACTCCCCTGCGTGATGTCCTGCTCGGTTTGGGCAAGCAGGCGGAGCTGAACCTGGTTATTGAACGGGGTGTGAATTACGACGAGCCTGTTTCGGTGGAGCTGTATGATCTGCCGCTTGATACTGTCCTTGATATGGTATTGAACGCCTACGGATATTTTTATGATATTGACGGTAATATTCTGCGCATCAAGGCGATGGAAACCAAAATATTCCATTTCGATTATCCGCTCATGGTCAACACCCCCAGTTCAAATGTCGGCGGTGATATGCTGGGCAGCCAAGGCGGCAACAACAATAATAACAGACGCTCAAATTCAAATAATGATAATAATCTGCGCGGCGAGTTCAGCATAGAAACAAGCATTGATTCAAGTGCTCTTGACCTGTGG
>JAWVYE010000507.1:0-1685 GCA_033722905.1 Desulfobulbales bacterium | reverse complement strand
TGGCCTGAAAGGCTGATTATTTAACTGTTCTGGGAAAATCAGCATGCAATGCAGGAAATGTAAAGGAAAGCTGCAAATTTTGCGGATGTGCAGAAAAATTCTTATGCAGTGCATAAATTGCCGGCATGAGTACCGGATCCACGAGGTTGCCGACCAGCTCGACCCTGAAACAGAAGGTATACTCGCGGGGTATACAGCCATTATTTATGATTAATTCAACGCAACAAAAGAAATGAAAAGACCTGATATCGATATAGGTGCCTGTACGCTTTGTATGGGTTGCATAGAGGTATGCCCGGCGGCTTTCCGCTACAATGATGCCGGTTACATTGAAATTATTGATCTTACTGCATACCCTGAAGAAGAGGTTGATGAAGCCATAATGTTATGCCCCGAGGACTGCATCACCTGGATTAATGATTGAAGATCCGGCACCAATGGCGCAGCGAAACTATTACAAGACCCGGGAAAAACCATGCCTAAAGAGAGCGGCACAGGGATAAAGCGCCTGGTCAGGGCATTGGGCTGGTCAATGTCCGGCCTGAAAGCCACGTTTGTTAACGAGGCCGCTTTCCGCCAGGAACTTTTCCTGTGTATCTTTATGGCACCACTGGCCCTTTATTTAGGCCGAACCGGTGCTGAAAAAGCCCTTCTGCTCGGGAGCCTTCTGCTTGTCCTGATCGTAGAGCTGCTGAACAGCGCCATTGAGGCCGCGGTTGACAGGGTCGGAGAGGAAGAGCATGTATTGGCGGGCAGGGCAAAAGACATGGGTTCTGCGGCGGTTTTTCTTTCTCTGCTTAATGTTGTTGTGGTGTGGCTTTTGGTAATCCTGTCCTGAGTTCTTTGCTGAATAATTTTTATAATAAAGATCAATTTACAGAAAGATTATTTGGCAATTTTTCCAGGTTCTCAAGGCTGCCGATTATTTTTCCGGCCGCATCAAAGAAGGGCGCAAAAGTTTTCGCATCAAGGGCGCTTAAGGCAACAGCCTGGAGTTCCCGGCTCTGTTTTTCCACAAAAGCCCGGTCTACCTTATCGATTTTATTCAATACTTTGAGACAGGGGATCGTATCCAATTCAAGATCCCGCAACTGTTTCTCGACAACGGATATCTGGTCCGCAAAGCGGGGATTGCTTAAGTCTATGACATGCACCAGCATGTCTGCCTCATACAGTTCTTCCAGGGTGGCTTTAAAGGCCTGGAGCAGTTCAGCAGGCAGGTTTCGGATAAAACCCACGGTATCGGTGATAATAACCTCAATATCCCTTGGAAAGCGAAGGCGGCGGCTTGTCGGGTCCAGGGTGGCAAAGAGTTTGTTTTCAGCAGTAATATTGCTTTCGGTAAGGGTGTTTAGCAGAGTTGACTTGCCGGCATTGGTATAACCGACAAGGGATATGACCGGGATGTTTTTTTTCCGGCGCCGTGATCTTCTCTGGTAACGCTCCCGGCTGACTTTTTTGAGTTTCCTGGCCAGCAGCGCCAGCCGGTCATTGATGCGCCTGCGGTCAATTTCCAGCCTGGTCTCACCTGGGCCGCGGCCACCGATGCCGCCGGTCAAGCGGGAAAGTGCGTCATCTCTCTTTGTCAGGCGCGGCAGCATGTACTTCAGTTGGGCCATTTCGATCTGCAGCCTGCCTTCACGGCTCAAAGCCCTTCTGGCAAAGATATCCAAAATAAGCTGGGT
>JAWVYE010000506.1:0-1691 GCA_033722905.1 Desulfobulbales bacterium | reverse complement strand
TATTCGACTATTAATCCATTAAACATCACCTCCGGAACCGGGGAAATTATCTGAAACTGCAGCTCCGGTGGTGTTATCAGGTTGAGGTTGGCAGGGTCTTTCAGCAGGTCCCAGGCCTCAGCCGGAGTTGCTTGGACGCACTGTTCTCTGGAAATTGTATACATTTTCAGCTAGGCAAAAGTCAACTTGGTATGGATATAGATCAAGCAGGGCAATGCTAATGCCCAAACAAGGGCCAATGGCAAATATCCCTGCACAAAGGCAGAGTTTAATATTATTGCCCCCAGCTTCTCTCCTCCCCAATAGGCCAGCGGACCAAAAATCCCGCCAAGAACAGCGGCCAGCAGATATTTTCCTTTGAGCCAGGCAAGGCTGATGCTGGTCAGCATGGCAAAATTGAACCAGAGTGCCGTCATCCATGGGGGAGAAAATCGGCCCCATACCGGATTAACAGGTGCATAGATGTTTCCGGCAATCAAAAGCGACTCAAGAACAAAGCCCGCAAGACCGCAGATCACAACGAACAAGGCTTCTGATTTGCGGTGCTCGGTCAACAGGAGGATTTGCAGAGGCACGGCTGCTGTGACAAGAAGAGGACCCAGCCAGCCAAGCTCGTAAGCTGCTCCCACTACACAGGCAAACCAGCAGACCTGGAAGAGTATGAAGTTGATCGGGGTGGAGTATTTTCTGAGCACCATGATATGCTGTTTACGGAGTCTGTCGTCCCATGACCTTTTGCCAAAAACTTTACGTCTTGCTGAAGATCATCTGGATATCGCCATTGTAATTTTCTTGAAAGCTGCCTTCACACGAAGCCAGGTAGAATTCCCACATGCGGATGAAACTCTCGGAAAAGCCGAGGGCTTTAATTTTTTCAAGGTTATCGAAGAAACGCTCCCGCCACATGCGCAGGGTCGTGGCATAGTGAGGGGTTATGTCTTTAAAATCGATAAGGCGCAGGTCGGTGTGTTTTTTGATACTTTTTGTTATAACGCCAACCGAAGGGATACAGCTGCCGGGGAAGATATAACGCTTGATAAAATCCACCGAATGTTTATGGCGGTCAAACTCGTGATCCGGAATGATGATGGCCTGTAAAGCCATCATGCCGTCAGGTTTCAATAATTGGCAGCATTTTTTAAAGAATGTATCCAGAAAATGATGTCCTACCGCCTCTATCATCTCAATGGAGACAAGCTTGTCATAACAACCTGTCAGATTGCGGTAATCCTGTTTGAGGACCGTAATCCTGTCTGCCAGACCAGCGTTGTCAAAGAGCTGCTGCATATAGTTATACTGGTTATCGGAAATGGTTGTGGTAGATACGCGGCAGCCGTAATTTTGTACTGCATGAAGGGCAAAGCCTCCCCAGCCGCCGCCGATCTCCACAACATGGTCCTCTTTGCTGAGCTTGAGCTTTCGGCAGATACGGTCGAACTTGGCAACCTGCGCCTCCTGCAGAGTAGAGTCCCGGTTTTCAAAAATACCGCAGGAATATCCCATGGTCTGGTCAAGAAACAGTTTGAAAAAATCATTGCTCAGATCATAATGGGCCACAATGTTCTTTCTGCTGCCATTGAGGGTGTTTTTTTGCAGCCGGTGATACATGCGCAGCAGGGGGGCGGTCACCCTTGACCACCCTTTATCCATTTGCCGGTTCAGCAGGTCTATGTTGGCCACAAAGAGGCGTA
>JAWVYE010000505.1:0-1707 GCA_033722905.1 Desulfobulbales bacterium | reverse complement strand
CTCTCAGATAACCGGCATCCACATAAAATCGCTTTTATCCAATGCGTAGGATCAAGGGATATAGGTTGTGACAACGGCTACTGTTCATCGGTATGCTGTATGTATGCAATCAAGGAGGCCATGGTGGCCAAAGAACATGATCCTGAAGCTGATATCACTGTGTACTATATGGATATCCGCACCCAGGGTAAAGATTTTGATGCCGCCCAGAAACGGGCCGAGGATAAAGGCATCAAATTTGTGCGGGCAAAAGTTGCTGATGTTATGCCCTGGGGTGACCACCTGAGACTCACCTATTCCACCCTGGACGGTCAGCACAGCTTCAAGCCGTACGATATGGTTGTCCTGTCAGTTGGTCTGGAATCACCTCCGGATGCAGAAAAACTCGCTGACCTGGGTGGATTCAAACTCAATAAATACAATTTCTGTGCCACGGATACTTTTACACCCCTTGCCACCAGCAAGGACGGTGTCCTTGTTGCAGGAGCATTCAACGGCCCCATGGATATACCGGAATCGGTTACCCAGTCCAGCGGTGCTGCCGGCATTGCAGCAGGACTTATTAAAAAACAGCGCGGCAAGGGTATTGTCCATAAATCATATCCGGACGAAAAAGACATTGGCGACGATGTCCGGATCGGGGTTTTTGTCTGCCATTGCGGTATTAATATCGGGTCGGTGGTGGATGTTCCCGGTGTGAGCAATTATGCCGGCGATATGGAAGATGTCGTATATTATACTGAAAGCCTTTACAGCTGTTCCCAGGACGCCCAGGAAGTACTGAAAGACAAAATCAAGGAGCATGATCTCAACCGGGTTGTAATAGCTGCCTGTTCTCCCAGGACCCATGAACCGCTTTTTCAGGAAACCCTCAAGGATGCGGGGCTGAACCGGTCTCTCTTTGAAATGGTGAACATTAGGGATCAATGCTCATGGGTTCACGCCAATGAGCCTGAAGCAGCCACTGAAAAATCAAAAGATCTTGTCCGCATGGCAGTGGCCAAGGCCAGGCATATTCAACCGCTTCCTGAACAGACTGTTCCGGTCAATAAAACAGGCCTTGTTATTGGTGGCGGTATTGCCGGTATGACAGCAGCGCTTAATCTAGCAGATCAGGGTTTCAGCTGCAGCCTCATTGAAAAGCAGGCCGGCCTCGGCGGCAATTTTAAAAAGTATGATCACACCAAAAAACTTATTGAACGGATAAAAAAGAACAAACTTATATCTGTTTATACAAATTCAGAATTACTGCAAACCAGCGGTTTTGTCGGTAATTTCTCCTCCATAATCAGTTCAGGCAAAGGTGCTAAAGCCAAAGAAGTAACTCTGGATCATGGTGTCATAATCATTGCCACCGGCGCCAAAGAACACCGGCCTGAGACCGTTCTCGGCAATACGGTGAAATATTCCAAGAATATCGTTACGCAGAGTGAATTAACGGAACAACTGGAGGGTAAGGGCAAAAGCCGGGCGCCTAAGTCAGTTGTTATGATCCAGTGTGCAGGTTCGCGTGGCGATGACCTCAACTACTGTTCCAAGACGTGCTGCACCACTGCAGTTGAAAACGCACTCAAGATCAAGAAAATAAATCCAGACTCCCAGGTAGTTATGCTGTACAGGGATATAAGAACATACGGATATGCCGAAGATATCTACCAGGAGGCAAGAGAAAAGGGAGTTCTCTTCATACCTTATGAACTGGACAAT
>JAWVYE010000504.1:0-1749 GCA_033722905.1 Desulfobulbales bacterium | reverse complement strand
CTGAATTTATAAGCTGTCCTGATGGTATGAAGGCTCTATCAGGTGGAATTGGGTTTAAGACTACTACCGTTGATGACCGAATTTTCATAAAAGACTCACACCCATCACCCGATGGCAGGGCATGGTGTCATCTTGTGGCGAACGATACAGACAAAAGTATTGAGTACCAACTCTATCTCGTATGCGGGAAATAGCATGGAGTAACCTGTAACCGGATCAGGCTGACATAATATAATCAAACCCATTATGACCCCAGGTGCTGCCAAAAATATAACTCCCTGAGGCACAACCCAGGGAGTTATACTTTACGCTTATTTCAATGGAGTTAATGTGAATATGATGTTTTGAATTGCATGCCCTCGGTGGTTTGGGCATCGTAGAGACCTTTTGCCATTGCCTGTTTGACCCATTCCTTGCGAAGACTGTTCTGAAACACCATCTTCTCATCTACCAGTTCCTGGAACGGCAGCCCGATAACATCCTGCGCCTTTTTCTTTGTTGAGAAATCAGGGGCCGCGTAATCACCGGCATTATACTTGGCTAAAACCGCGCGGAGTTTGATCCTTGCCTCCTGGCCCTTTTCAATCGCCGAACCCAAAATCCTCAGGGTTTCTTCAGGGGCGTGAAAAAATGAACCGTGACTGGCGATAGCGTAGTCCCAACGCCATTGTGCGTGCCTGATATCCTGCAGGATTGCCTGCATCTCAGCTTCTTTAGCCCCCAGTTCCCAAGCCCTGCCGGCTTCAAGGTGAGCCCTGGCAATGACATCCATGGCCTTGCCGGAGAGTTCTGTTTTCCTGGCCAGCTTTCTTTCAACAATGGTTTTCAGGGTCTTTTCATCGGAGCCATGACAGTTCAGACAGGTGTTGGCCATATGCTCCAGGGGACTGCCGACATTATGCGATGAATACTTGACACCGCCCTCACGGACATAGGGCATATGGCAATCGGCACAGGCAACATTATTGAGGCCATGGGCCCCGGTTTTGTAAATTTCATATCCTGGATGCTGGGCCTTCAGCATCGGCGTTTTGCTGATCTTATGGGTCCAGTCCACAAAACTCCGGTCATCATAGTATTTCTCCATAGCCTCGACGCTGAGGCCGTCACTCCAGGGAAACGTCACCACACCCGCGGTCTGCTCCTTGCCGTCGGCATCGGTCCAATTGGTCTTTTTAAAGTAATATTCGGAGTGGCACTGGGCGCAGACAAGTGTCCTCATATCCTGGTGGGTGGCGTCAGCCGCTTTCAGGCTGCCCTCTTCATCCAGAGCCCTTTGCAGGTGAGGCCTGGTGAGCACCAGTTTCATGGTCTTGTTATCGTGACAGTCAGCACAGCCGATGGGATTTATTATCTCGCTGCCGTGCCTGGCCCATTTACCGGTAAAAAAATCCAATTCGCCGATTTTATCCATCAACCTTGGCACATCAGGAGATTTGCAGGTCCAGCAGGCGGTCGGCATGGGACCTGTCTGCCCATCCACCGGTCCCCCGGTTCTCAGGGTATTGATATTGTCCTCAAGGATATAATAATGGCCGCGGGGGGCATTATAGTCCTTGGAGAAACCATACCCGGCCCACATGACCACAAGGGCAGGATACGCTTCAAGCATATCGTCGATCTTGTCACTTTTCCTGGTCTGTTTGTATGAATCATACTGCCTCTGGTAATGTTTACCCCATTCGGCGCTTCTTGATTCAAACTTTTTGATTTCCGGAACAGCGTTGATGGCTTTCTGTTCCGCCTTGT
>JAWVYE010000503.1:0-1766 GCA_033722905.1 Desulfobulbales bacterium | reverse complement strand
TGACCAACCTCATGGGCCATGACGCCGACGAGTTCCCCTTCCTTGTCCAGGGACTCTATCAGGCCGCTATGGAAAAAAATGAGACCGGATGGGGCGGCAAAGGCATTGAGCTCCTTGTTTTTTATGACAAAGAAGTGATAGTCAAAGTATTGAGATCCAGCTACTGCAAGGGTTTCCCGGCCCAGTTCATTAATGTATTGAATTATGTCCGGCTCATCAATAAGGTCGAATTCCCTGCGTATCATGGTGAGCAGTTCCTCACCAACCTCTTTTTCCTCACCAACAGAGAATGCAAAGGCACGATTTGCACTAATAAAACTTTGCAGGAAAGTGGTACTGATGTAAAGAATCAGTATGAATTTCGTCAAATTTTTCATCTATGCCTGATCAACATTCTTGTCCGTTTGCCAGCCAATTCACGGTACGCTCCAAACCTTCGGATATGGACACTCTTGGAGCATAGCCCAGGTCACGTCTGGCCCTGTCTATGGAGAACCAATGGGATCTGGCCAGCTGTTCTGCCAGAAAACGGGTCATTCTCGGTTCCTGCTCCAGGTTGAACCATGTGTAAATGCCCTCCAGGAGGGTACCAAGAGCATAAGCTGTTTTGAAACTTATTTTTTTCTTTACTGGTTGAATATCAAGGCGCACATAAAGGTCATTTATCCAGTTCCACAGGTTGACCGGTTCTCCCTGTGAAATAAAATAAGCATTGCCTGCCGCAGTTGCTGATGAAAATAAGTTTTTTGCCGCCAGAATATGTGCAGCAGCAACATTATCAATATAGGATATATCAACCAGATTACTGCCAGTGCCGACAATTTTTAACTGTTTCCGTTTGCCTCTCTCGATGAGCCTGGGAATAAGGTGCGGATCGCCAGGTCCCCAGACCAGATGCGGTCGAATGGCACAGGTTTTCAACACATCGGAATTTGCGACCAGGACCATCTGCTCCGCCACGGCTTTACTGGAAGCATAATAACATAAAAATCTTTCAGCATAGGGAGTTGATTCATCTGCGCCGTTCAGGTCACTCCGGTCAAAAACAACACTTGGTGTTGACGTGTATATCAGTGATTCAATCCTGTTTGCAAAACAGGCCCCTAATACATTTCTGGTCCCGGTTACATTGATTTGCTCAAACTCATGTTTGGCTCCCCAAATTCCTGTTTTGGCAGCCACATGAAAAACCGTATCATAGCCGGGCATGGCACGAATCAGAATATCACTGTCCAGTATACTGCCCTGGAATTGCCGGACTCCCAGTTTCTGCAGGTGCGGGTAATGGTTGCGGCCGAAAACAGCAACATCTGCACCATTTTCCAGCAATTGCCGGACAATGGCAGAACCGACAAAACCTCCCCCGCCGATGACAAGAGCTCTCATGAGTGTCCCTGTATGTTATTGTTGGCGGTAATTTTTCCGGCTGCCCATGTGGCGAGTCTTTCCCTGAATATTTTGGCGTTATGCCTGATATCAACAGGAAAATCGGGATGGACCAGAAAATGGTTTATCGAACGCGTAAGTTCATTTTGCAGCGCTATCTTTTGAAGTTCTGCAAACAGTTCTCCATTTTGTGCTGTATTTTTATACAATTCCACTATGAGGACCGGGGTCTGCCTCTTTGCGGGGCCGATCCCCACGAGGGCCGACCTGAAAACTGCGGGATGCTCGTTAAATATTGCTTCACAGCATATGGTATACATGGTTTCAGTTGCGGTTATGACCCTGTGGCCTTTTCGGCCGCAAAACCATAACCGGTTAGT
>JAWVYE010000502.1:0-1772 GCA_033722905.1 Desulfobulbales bacterium | reverse complement strand
ACCCCCTGGAGTTGCAGGCGTCCCTGGAAACAAAAAAGGTCCAGGGATTGTTCCTGGCCGGCCAGATAAACGGCACATCAGGGTATGAGGAGGCCGGGGCACAGGGTCTCATTGCCGGTATCAATGCTGTCCAATATGTGCGCAGGGAAGAGCCCCTTGTCTTGGACCGCTCCCAGGCCTATACCGGTGTTCTGATTGACGATCTCATCACTCTCGGCACTAAGGAGCCGTATCGCCTTTTCACTTCCCGGGCGGAATACCGTTTACTCCTGCGGGAAGACAATGCCGACCTGCGCCTCAGGGATACAGGCTACGGGCTTGGTTTGGTTGATGAAAAAACATATGTTGCTTTTAAGGCCAAGCGGGATGCCATTGCCCAAACCAGAATAAAGCTGCAAAACACCACGGTCAAGCCGGGACCTGAGATCAACGGTCTCCTGGAAGGACTGGGCAGCGTCGCTTTAAGGCAAGCCTGCAGCCTGGAGGATCTTTTGCGGCGCCCTGAAGTTTCACTGCAGGACCTGGCCGCAGTTGCCCGGCTCGATAGTGAACTTTCACCAGCGGTAAAACGCGAAGTCCAGCTGCAGATAAAATATCAGGGATATATTGACAGGCAAAGCGAACAGGTGGCGCGCTTCAGGAAGCTTGAATCAGTCGCCCTGCCGGAGGACATAGTATATGACTCCCTTTCAGGATTATCCACCGAGGTTGTTGAAAAGCTCTCAAGGATACAGCCCCGCTCCCTGGGCCAGGCCTCACGTATATCGGGGATCACTCCTGCGGCAATATCAGTACTGCAGGTCCATCTGCGTAAAGAAGGACATATATGAGTGCCTGAAGTGAGCTAAAGCAGAAGTGAGCTAAAGTTATCCAACGTTTGAAGTGAATTTAAGTTATTGACTGTTTTTTAAAACTTTAGTCACTTTAGGCACTTTAAACTTCAAACTGTTTTTATAACTTTAGCTTACTTTAGGCACACGTAATTCGTAACTTTTGTCACTTGTTTATGCTGTCTTTTCCGCAAATAGACCCGGTAATTTTTTCCATTGGCCCCCTGCAGGTTCGCTGGTACGGCCTGATGTACGTCCTGGGATTCGCAGCTTCGCTGCTGCTCGTCAGGCACCAGATAAAAAAATTCGCCTTCAAGGAGCTTGGTGCCCATTTTGAAAACCTCAACCTTGTCCTGATCATTTGCCTCGTCCTTGGCGGCAGGCTCGGTTATGTGCTGTTCTATAACCTGCCTTACTACCTCAATCATCCCGCCGAAATTCTGGCTACCTGGCACGGAGGCATGTCTTTTCATGGGGGTATGCTGGGCCTGGTTGCCGGGGCTCTTTTTTTCTGCCGCCGCAAAGGGCTCGATTTCTGGAGGGTGGCGGATTTTTACACGGTAACCATTCCCATTGGATTGGGGCTTGGCCGAATTGGCAATTTCATTAACGGAGAGCTGTACGGCAGAGTAACAGATGTTGCCTGGGGTATGGTTTTTCCCGGCGGCGGACCGCTGCCGCGCCATCCCTCCCAGCTTTACGAAGCTTTTATGGAAGGGCTGGTGCTATTTCTTATATTATGGGTTCTCAAGGAGAAACAGAAACCGCCGCACTCCTGGCCCTCAGGCCGCATGGTTGCGCTTTTCCTGATATTCTATGGGGTTTTTCGCACCACCATTGAATTTTTTCGGGAACCTGACGCCCATCTCGGCTTTATAGCTGCAGGAATGACCATGGGGCAGCTGCTCAGCATCCTTATGATTGTTGCTGGCATAATTCTTT
>JAWVYE010000501.1:0-1783 GCA_033722905.1 Desulfobulbales bacterium | reverse complement strand
TCACTCAATGCAAGGGTCTATGTCTGAGCGAGCCACGGAATGTATTTCATTTTCTGCGATATCGCCTGTTCGGCATAGAAGATACTATAGCCGATGAGACTCTGCCTCGGAGTCTGTCGATGGTTGTTTATGCCCTGAAAGGGTGCTTGCCTGAACTTGCAACACATCCGGTGACTCTACAGGCTGGTTTTTTTAATTAATAAAAGAGAAAATATAAAAAAATAACAGAGTGTCAGGATCGAATTTCTGGTGAACATACATTGAGCAAGTAATGATAAAAGAACAGATCAAAGAACTTCTGGATACATACTTTGCCGAGGGCATCAGGCAGGGGTTGTGGACCGCTGCGGCTGAGGGCGCCTATACTCTTGAACTGCCCAAGCATGCGGCCCATGGAGATTTTTCCACTAATATGGCCATGCTCATCGCGGGCCGCGAAAAGAAACCGCCACGTGAGGTGGCCTCTTTTCTTGCCGATAAGTTGCAGGGCCATGCGGATCTGTTTGCCAAGGTTGAGATCGCCGGACCGGGATTTATCAATTTTTTCGTGCAGGGCGCCAAGTGGCAAAGCGTTATCCAGCATGTCTGTGCCCAGGGGCGGCAGTATGGTTTATCCGGGATCGGGCGGCAGAAAAAAGTGCTGGTCGAATTTGTCAGTGCCAACCCCACAGGGCCTTTATCCATCGGGCATGGCCGTCAGGCGGTCCTGGGTGACGCCATTGCCAGGCTTCTTGAGGCCACGGGCCATGCTGTTACCCGGGAATATTATTATAATGATGCCGGCCGGCAGATGCGCGTCCTGGGAGAATCAACCAGGGCAAGGTACCTGGAACTTTTGGGCAGCGCTGCCGAATTTCCTGAAGACGGTTACCAGGGGGAATACATCTATGATATTGCCCGGAAACTCCTGGACGAAAAGGGTGACACCCTCAAAGATACCGGGGAAATTGAACCATTCAAGGAGAAAGCGGAGCAGGAGATTTTTGCCAATATTACCGACACCCTGAAACGTCTTGGCATCGAGTTTGACAACTATTACAACGAGCAATCGCTCTATGAAAAAGGGCTGGTCGATGATGTGGTCGCCAAACTGCGGGCCAGGGATCTTGCCTATGACCATGAGGGGGCGGTCTGGTTCAGGACCACGGAATTCGGCCAGGAGAAGGATCGCGTCATTATCAAAAGTACGGGAGAGCCGACATACAGGCTTCCCGATATTGCCTACCACAGGGAAAAATTGAAACGGGGCTTTGACTGGCTGGTGAATATTTTCGGCTCCGACCATATTGCCACGGTTCCCGATGTCCTGGCCGGGGTCAGGGCCCTGGGCTATGATGATGCAAAAATAACGGTGGTCATCCATCAGTTTGTCACCTTGACCCGTGAAGGCAGGCAGGTAAAAATGTCGACCCGGAAAGCTAATTTTGTCACGGTGGATGAACTGTTTGAAGAGGTCGGCCCTGACGTGATCAGGTTTTTCTTTTTAATGCGTAAAGCGGACAGTCAACTGGAGTTTGATCTTGATCTGGCCACCAGGGAGAGCCAGGAAAACCCGGTATACTACATACAATATGCCAATGCCCGCTTGCGAAGCATCCAGAAAAAGGCTGCGGAAAAAAGTATTGCCCAGGCAAAGCTGGAGGACGTTTCTCTGCAGAAGTTATCGCTGCCCGAGGAACTCAACATGCTCAAGGCCCTTGCCTCATATCCTGAACTAATTGAGAATTCGGCCCTTGACCTCTCTCCCCACAGGATTATCTTTTTCCTCATGGATCTGGCCGGG
>JAWVYE010000500.1:0-1786 GCA_033722905.1 Desulfobulbales bacterium | reverse complement strand
ATCCCCGTTATGTCAAGCCCGGTGAGCAGGTTAACTGCACGGTGCGTCTCAGCGGCATGTTAAACGGGCTGCAACCGCCGCAGATCTATATCAGGGTGGGGAGCAGGGTCTACCTGGCCCACCAGACCACGGACGGCCGCTACTATGTGGCGTCCTGGACCGGTTCCGAGATTGAACAGGGCGTTTTCCGGGAACCCGGCAACGAGGCCCTGCATCTGGTTGCCACGGAACTTGATCCCCAGTTTTTTACAGGAGTCTGGCCCAGCTCTGAAGAGGATGACGTCTACCCGGTGAGCCTGATCCTGCAGTGGCCCAACGGCGAGAGGCAGACGGCCTTTGTGGGTACATACACGGTTGACAGTACGGCGCCCGATATCGACATGATCCTGCGGGGCGACAAGGTGCTGGACGGGCTCATGACCTTCAAGGAAAATATTCTCATCCTGCCGAAAACCAGCAGGGGAGAGCCGCTGACCCGCTGGAAGATTGAAGTGGAGGACATAAACGGCAAAGTGCTCATGGGGGATGAAGGGGAAGGCCAGCCGCCCGAGAAACTGTTTTGGGCCGGCCAGAATTCTGATGGGTTTCTAGCCAAGGACGGAATCTACAGACTGGTACTCAAGGTCTGGGACAGGGCTGGCAACGAGGTTGAAACCGCAAGTGAAATCGCCTTCAGGCCAAACCCGCCTAACGTCATCCTGAGCATAGAAAAAAAAGAAGACACCCTGCATATCTTCCTCGATACGGAGGATCAGGAAATCCCCCTTGCCTACTGGCGCCTTGAGTTCTGGACGGAAACCGGCGATCTGGTAAAATTTGCCGAAGGCTATGAACTGCCGGCAAGTAATGAGATCATCATACCCGCTGACACGGAAATCAACAAACTGGAAGGTTCAATAATGGTACGTGACATATTGGGCAACAAGAACGTAATCGGTCTCAAGGATATGTTTCTCATCGCCATGCACGATGAGGGCGACGACTCATTTGCCACAGAAAAGACCGAGGCACAGAAAGAGGACGACTCATTGGGGTGGGTGCCGCAGTTCTGACAGCTGACACCCACTCCCGGCTGTTTACTGGTATACTTTTTAAATCGTATTTTGACCGTAACGTATGGATATGCGTGTAAATGGGGATAAATTTATTAATGAGACCTTTTGGGCCCATACTATATATTCACTTTATCGGCATAGTACTCTCATTTTTATTGGGGTGTGCACCGCAGCAGAAACCGACTCTCCTCAAACTTGCAACCCTGCCGCAAGAAGGAGTGTGCGGCATCGCTGTACTCCCCTTTGTCAATGAGACGGATTTCAGTGACGGGGACCTCATCTTTTACCGCGTTTTTACTTCTGAGTTGAACCGCTTCGGTAATTTTGAGCTTTCTCCTGAAGGTGATGTGCGTAATACCTACCGAAAAGTAAGGCTTGCATCCGGCTTGGACGCCCCGGATTTCAACCAGCTGCGCATAATCGGCAACTATCTCAATGTACCGCTGCTTATATTCGGTTATATAAAACAAATGGAGGAAGTCAAGGCAAGTGTGGACGGTTATATGCCTTATCTGGCTGTCAACATCAAGATATTTGATGTCGGGAAGGGGCAGACCATCTGGTCCACATACTATGACCGCAAGGGCGAAGAGTACCGGCGGGTCATGCATTTTGGCATTGTAAACAACATCACGCGGCTTTCGCGCCGGAGCTCAGAAGCAATCCTGACGCTCTGGGAAAAAGAAGGATTCATAGAAAGATGCTCAGAAGTTTCAAATTAGTTTTTCTCT
>JAWVYE010000499.1:0-1787 GCA_033722905.1 Desulfobulbales bacterium | reverse complement strand
CAGGGCCCGCACTCCATAGCCATGTTAAGCCTATATGGGCAATAGTTGATCAAACACCAACTCATAAAAAGGCGGCAGCAGTGTGTCTTCCAGTTCATCGCCGTCTATTTTGTTGACTGCATAATAAACACGTTTCCGGGTCCTGCGCAGCAGGTTCGTGACCTCAAAATCCGTGGGGGTGATGCCGGCTTTGCCGTCCAGCAGAAATATGAGTACATCGGCCTCGGCAACAGCCTGCAGGGTCTGTTCCCTGATATCGCCGGCCATGATATCTTTGTCCGCTGCTGCCTTGCCCTCTGACTCAATACCGCCGGTGTCAACCAGGATAAAGGTGCTTTTATCCCAATCCACCCTTTCATATTGGCGGTCACGGGTAACGCCGGGGGTGGGATCTACAATAGCCTTGCGTGACTTTGTGATGCGGTTGAACAGGGTTGATTTGCCGACGTTAGGCCTCCCTATCAGGGCGACAATGGCAGATCGGATACCCCTTGATTTTACTTTGCCGGTTTTTTTTGCGCTCATTATATTATTGCATTTTTTCCATATGAACCTGGCAGGGAGGGAAGTGCATTACTTTCCCAGCAGCCCCAGAATGTTTTCTGTTAATTTGCGCAGATGGGGATAATCTTTTCCTGCCGGGCCGGCCAGCTGCTGCTGCAGAGAATGTGTTGCCGGCAGAATAAACTGGGCAAAAAAATCTTTCTGCCTTTGCTTGGCAAGAAAGGCAAAAGCCCCCAGTATCTGCAGGTTACGCTGCAGTGCGAGGCTGGGGTAGCCTTTCAGGAATGCCAGGTCGTCAAGGCCGTATTTACAGAGGTGCTCCAGGTAATAATCAAGCAGCTCCTGCTGAATTTCGGCCGGAATCTGCACATACGGATCAAGAAGCAGCGAAGCCAGGTCGTATCCCAGGGGACCAAGTCTGCCCCCCTGAAAATCGATGACCCTGATTTCGCCATCTGAAAACATCAGGTTTCTTGATTGAAAATCCCGGTGCAGAAAATAAACTGCCGGCTGCCGGGAGGCGCGGCCGGCCAGCAGCTTGAACTCATCGTCTAATGCAGGGGTGAATCTGTTGATGCCGAGCAGCTCCCTGCAAAATGCCTGCATGAAATAGCCCGATTCTTTTTCCAGCATCAGTTTCTTATTGTAGCGCTGCGTGTCCCAGCACCACTTTCTGTCAAAACGGACACTGCCGGAGATTTGCATAAAGAGCAGGAGCTCGATGACTTCTTTGTAGGTTTCAATAGCCTGCTGCCAGAATTTTGAGCCCTGTTTTTTCTTATTGTTTTCCAGCCTATCATAGAGGAGCGTGTCACCGAGATCCTCAAACAGTATCAAACCGCTTTGCGGCTTGAATCCATAAATTTCTGGGACCGAGATACCTCGTTTTTTCAAGTGACTGCCGATAGTAAAGGCGGCATGGGCTTCCGCGATTCCTTGTTTTGTATGTTCATTACCAGGCAGAACACCACAGAAGGAGGTGCCCTCTTTAGTCTTGATCTTAAAGAATAAACGGCTGGAGCCATCACTGGATACAGGGGTAAGCGTGGCCTCGTCACTGTTTTCCACAAAACCTTCGCAAAGGAGAAATTTTCGGATTTCCCGGGAGTAGTTATTTTTGTCCTGGTTACTCATAGCTGTAAATGTTCAATGCACCCCCATTAACCGCTTGGCATTCAGTGGTAGTTTTTCAGTCAAGAATATGTTTAGTCTCTTGAATCATTATGTCAATATGCACAGCAGTAGTATGTTCAAGATAATATATTCCCCGAATATATACTTAT
>JAWVYE010000498.1:0-1789 GCA_033722905.1 Desulfobulbales bacterium | reverse complement strand
TGCCCTCGGCTCCTGAAACCTCCTGTGTTAATATACTCCTTTATAAAAATCCATGCCGGATAACACGAAAAATAAAATTGGTATCATTGCCGGCGGTGGCCAGTTCCCCCTCCTTTTTGCCAGAGCTGTCCGCAGTCAGGGATTCAATATTTATGCTGCAGCGCACCAGGATGAAACCGACAAAGCCCTGGCCGATGAGGTGGACCTTATCGAGTGGGTAAAGCTTGGTCAACTTGGTAAGATAATTAACTTTTTCAAAAAAGAACAAGTCACGGAAACGGTCTTCATCGGTTCAATTACCAAAACCAATATTTTCCGGGATGTCAGGCCCGATCTCAAAGGCATAGGTCTGTGGAATAAAATTGACATTAAACAGGATGATGCCATCCTGAGGGCGGTAGCAGACCGTTTGGAAAAGGACGGCATCAAAGTCGTCGCTTCAACCGGTTACGTGCCGGAACTGCTTTTTCCAAAAGGTATACTCACTAGGAAAAAACCCTCCAAAGAGCAGAAAAACGACATTGCATTCGGCTGGAAAATAGCCCGCGCCATGGGCAGTCTGGACATAGGGCAGTGCGTGGTGGTCCGCAAGCAGACAGTTCTGGCAGTGGAGGCAATTGAGGGCACTGATGCCGCCATCCGCAGAGGCGGCCACCTGGGGAAAGAAAAGGCCGTGGTGGTAAAACTGAAAAAACCAAACCAGGACCTTCGTTTTGATCTGCCGGCAGTAGGAAAAGAGACCCTCGCCTCAATGCAGGAGGTCAAGGCCTCTGTCCTTGCCGTAGAAGCAGGATATGCTCTTTTCTTTGACAGGGAATCCGTCATCCGGGCTGCAGATGCGGCGGGCATCGTAATTGTTGGTGTCACCGAATCCGTTGCCGGTGAGTTATCCTATTAACCTCAGAAACTGGCAGCTTTCCAGCACACCGGCAAGCGGCATTTTAGGTTTATTATATCACAGGGCTGTGAGTTTCAATTTATCGCAAACAATGAACCATGAAAGCAATGATTTTGGCAGCAGGTTTGGGTACCAGGTTACTGCCATATACCGTAAAGCGCCCCAAGCCGCTTTTTCCCATTCTCAATAAACCGCTCCTGGAACTGACCGTCAGCCGGCTGCAGTCAGCTGGTGCGGACGCTGTTGTTGTGAATACCCACCACCTGCGGCATCATATTAAAAAGGCCCTGCGCCATGGGCCGGGCATCGTCGTGCAGGAGGAAGAAAAAATACTCGGCACCGGCGGCGGCCTGAGAATGGCCCTGCCCCATTTCGGACAGGAACCCGTCCTGGCTGTAAATGGTGACATATATCATTCCATCGATTACATGGAAGTTTATCGCTCCCATGTGGAAGCCAAGGCGGATGTCACTCTTGTGCTCCATGATTATCCCCGCTTTAATGATGTTGCAGTGGATGGCAACCTTTGTGTCAGAGGCTTCAACGGATCCGGTGCCGGGTCCGGCAGTCAGGACAGGATTCTTGCTTTTACAGGAATCCATGTCATAAATCCGGATGTACTGCAGATAATCCCGGCGAATGAAGAATCCTGCATCCTCGACTGCTACAGGGAGGTTTTACAACAGAAGGGAGTGATCAGGGCCCATATGGCGGCGGACCATTTCTGGACGGACATGGGAACCCCGGCGGATTACCTTAAGCTGCACGCAGATTTACTCGGACATAAGGCACCCCTGTACGGCGAACTTATCCCGGCTGCTGCTGAAGCTCCCTTTGTGGGCGTTCTGAACGCATCCATCGCAGAGGATGCAAAACTGCTGGACTGGGTCT
>JAWVYE010000497.1:0-1793 GCA_033722905.1 Desulfobulbales bacterium | reverse complement strand
ATATTGTCAAAAGACGGGTTGGTCACCGTGTCAAAATGGTCGATGATCTGCAGTTGCCTGATCAGAAATGTATTGTAAGCGACCCAGGCATGTATCGAGGCCACATGCGGATGGGAAGCTTTCGGGGTCAGCTTTATCAGAAAGGAGTTTGCCATTTTGTTGGTGAAATCCGGGTCACCGATCTCGAAATCCTGCAAAATGTCACCGGTGCCGGCGAAAAATGAGTAGGTAACGTCCGATTGCAGATACTCCCTGGCGTCGCTGACGATCATCTGCCTGTTCTTGGCAAAATACATGGATATCGTCTCCCCGTCACTCACCAGGACCTGGTAGTCGGGAGAGATATAATCCCACCGCATTCTACCGGGTTTGTGAAATATCATGGTGCCGCTGCCCTGCCGCACCCGTGAACTGAATTTCATGGCCGTTGACTGTTTGAAATCGGCAACCACGGTTTCTGCCTTTTCATAGGTGCTTTGCAGTTTTTTCGCCACCGCATGCGCATCCATGGCCTGAGCCCATGTCAGGGCCGGCGCCGGGAGCATCATCATGAGCAGGAAAAAACAGATAAATTCTTTCAACAGCCGACGTGAGAAATTAAAAAATGTATAATGCATTGCGCTTTAAACCTTTTGCAAGTTTATATGACGGCCGAAAATCTTTGCCGCTGTCGCCTGGGCGGCTTTGGTCATATCGGAAACAAAATAATTGTTCCCTCTGCCAAGTTCAATTTTTTCATGTAACTCAGAATTTTCACTCAGGTATTTCTGTAAGAGTAATGCAACCTCTATGGAGGAGTCAATCAGCTGCACCCTGTTTTTTCCCATGCGGTGCTGAATCAGGTCCTTGAGAAGAGGGTAATGGGTGCAGCCGAGGACAAGAGTATCAATCTGTTTCTGTTTCAGGGGGGCGAGGTATTTCCGCAAAATCATTTTTGTTTCCCGTGAGTCTGTCCAGCCTTCCTCAACAAGGGGAACCAGCAGGGGGCACGACTTGGAAAAAACACGGTACGCGGGCGACAGTTCTTTTATTTTCTTTTCATAAATGCCTGAGCGTATGGTGGCCCTGGTACCAATAATGCCGATATTTCCTGAGGCTGTTGCGGTCACAGCGCGTGCAACCGCTGGCGTGACCACTTCGAAAATGGGTACAGAGAATTTTTTCCTGAGTGTGTCGGATGCTACACTTGCAGCAGAGTTACAGGCGATGATAATAACCCGGGCGCCGCGATCAAGAAGAAATTCTGTATTGCTGATTGAATATTCAATTATTGCCTCATGGCTTTTGTTGCCATAGGGTGTCCTTGCCAGATCGCCATAGTAAATGATCTGCGAGCTGGGCAGCAGTGTTTCCACTGCCCTGGCGACGGTCATACCCCCAACACCTGAATCAAATATGCCAATCATTTTTTTTGTAAATTGCTGAATGTCTATGGTGACAGCCGGTTAAACCATAAGGCTTTGCTTCTGGAAGAGAACCGGCATGAAATTACATATCCTCAAAGAATCAGGCGCAGCAATGCTGCAAGAGCCGGAGTTTTAATTTCACGGTTAGCTGCCCATAGCACATCGTTGTATCAGCAGGATAATAATCCTTAAAGTACTAATAGTTATCGTGTTTGTTTTTTCTTTGCCGGGGATCTGGTTTTGCGCTTTTTCCTCTGCGCAATGGCTTTGCGCAGATTTTCCGGAAGACCGCGAGCCTTGCCGGCTTTTTTTCTTTTATCGGACAGGGATTTGGCGCATAGCGGCTGGCGCAGTGAAAAACCGTATTTGACGCGATATTCCCTGCTT
>JAWVYE010000496.1:0-1800 GCA_033722905.1 Desulfobulbales bacterium | reverse complement strand
AGAGTATCGCCGCTGACCCCTCCAAACGTTGCTGCAATTATAGTATTTCCCGAGTCGATGCTGGTAAAGAGCCCCCGGCTGGCGGAAGTATTACTGATGGTGCCGATATTAATTTCACTTGTGCTCCAGGATGCGAGGTCCGTGATATCCTGTTCGTTGCCGTCTGAGAAGGTGCCGGTAGCAGTTAGTTGTAGACTTTCATCAACCCCTATTGTGCTATTCTCGGGGGTTATGCTGATTGTCTCAATAACTGCATCGGTGACCGTCAGGGCGGCCGTTGCCGTGGTCGTCTCCCCGCCGGCAGCATATGTACCACTGATCTCCGTTTCCCCGGGTGCGACACCTGTTGCCAGGCCGCCTGCATCAACAACAGCAATGCCCGCATCAACTGACTGCCAGTCAATAATGTCAGTGATATCAAGGGTTGAGTCATCGGAAAAGACAGCTTCCGCTTCATACTGCACAGTGGTTCCCTGGGCAATAGTAGCTTCCTCCGGGTTTATGGATATGGCAGTGAGGGTGGCATCGGCAACCAGTAGGCCTGTACTGGCTTCAATACCGTCCCATGACGCACTTATGGTGCTGACGCCGGCTCCCTGGGTTTGCAGCAGGCCTGTATCGTCAATGGTGGCAACAGCCTCATCGGAGGATTCCCAGGTCGCCGGGATTGAGATATCCTGGACAGTATCATCGGAAAATGTTCCCTCGGCGGTATATTGAGCGGTGACACCAACTTGCAATTCATGGTCCTGCGGGACTATTGCAATAGCAACCAGGAAAGCATTTGTCACAACCACAGGGGCGCTGACGCTGAAATCCTCATATCTTGCAATCACACTGGTTTCTCCGGGCAAAAGTGCTGTGACAAGACCTTCAGTGCCGAAATTATTACTCACAGAGGCGATTTCGCTTTTTTTATCGTCAATTCTCCAGACAACATCTGCAGTAAGGTCCCGGCTAATGACACCTGAGAAATCCCCCTCTGCCCGGTACTGGTTAACGGTCCGGTCCGCCATGGCTGCATAGTCGGATGTTATGGTGATGGAAGTCAGCGGGATAAAGGTGTTATCCCGTGTCGGGTCATCCGCTGAACAACCGCTAAACAATAAAACCAGTGCAATGAGTGCTGCAAGCCTGTAAGACATGTTCCTGCTCCTCTATTTTAATATGGCAGCAAAATAGCATGGCATTGACTCTACTGCAAGCAGGGATTTCTGTAAAAAATTGGTCCGTCATACAAATTCGCAAATCAGGTAATACCGACCGGTTCATCCCGTATTTATAGTGCTGTTGTCTTTAATTGCCAGGCAGGCAACCACTTATGCCGCCCCAAAAAACCGTTGCCGACACAGAATAATCTTTCTTTTAAATTTCATATTAATATGGTAGATTTAAGATGTTTTGTATCCCAAAACCTCATGATATTTACCAGGGAGGGTGATGATGAAAAAAATTATATATCCATTTTTTATTGCCTGGATCCTGCTTGTTCTCTTTGGCGCACAGGCATCCGGTTTTTCCGTGAGCAATAATGTGTTATGCGTCAATGATGATTTTGATCTTGGCTTTGACTTCCAGGCGGCTCTGAATTCTGTTGATGAAACAAACAATGAGGTCCGCCTTATAAGCGGCACATACAATATTGCCAACAGCTCCTCGGGTCACTTTAATATCACTGCAGACCACTCCCTGACCATCAGCGGCGGCTGGAACGCTGACTGTTCAGTGCAAACGATTGACCCTGACCTTACTATTCTGCAGGGTGGGGCCAATCAGGTTCAAAACGCCGGCGGCGTTCTT
>JAWVYE010000495.1:0-1808 GCA_033722905.1 Desulfobulbales bacterium | reverse complement strand
GAGCACGACGGCAAACTCCTCGCCCCCGTATCGGGCCAAAAAGTCAGTTTCACGGTTAATTGCCTCATGCAGGCCCTGGGCCACCTTTTTCAGACAATCGTCCCCCCCCTGATGTCCGTAATGATCGTTGTACAGTTTGAAGAAGTCAATGTCGAGCATTATAAGGCCAATGTTTTTACCATGGCGCATAGCCCTGTTCCACTCCCTTCTCAAAGTTTCATCAAAATTTCTGCGATTTGCTATGCCGGTCAAGCCGTCAAGTGATGAGAGTTTTTGCAGCGCCTGGTTTGCTTCTGCTAATTGCGCCCGGCTTTCCTCCAGGGCCAGGAACGCTTCATCTCTTTCCAGTTGGCTGATGTAAGCCTGGGAATGATACCGGATCCTGGCTACCAGTTCTATCGTATCAGGTAATTTTACCAGATAATCATTTGCTCCCAGCTTAAAGGCTTCACTTTTTATGCTGGCTTCTTCCTTGGTCGACAGAACGATTATCGGGATTTTTGCTGTTGTCTTGTTGACCCTGAAATAGCGCACCATCATCAGGCCGTCTATTTCAGGCATGACAAGGTCCTGAAGAATTACGGTGGTATTGATTTCCGCTGCCAGCTTGATGGCCTTGGTCGGATCGGCGCAGTATTTGAATTCAATATCCTCTTCATTGGCAAGAGACCGACGCACCGCCTCAGCTATCATAGCCTGGTCATCTATAAGCAGAACCGTGATTTTATGATGCTCCAGTGAGGATTTTGCATTGTTTGCTTTCTGCATGGTAACTATTTATTTTTGCTGTGGACAAAATTGCTTATGGCATTACCGATTTTGTCGGCAGCAAGTATATCTTTGGCTGCACCGATGACTGCTGCAGCCTTGGGCATCCCATATACTATGCTTGTGTTTTGATCTTGAGCGATTGTATACCAGTTACGATTATGAAGTGCAAGAAGACCTTCTGCACCATCTCTGCCCATGCCAGTCAGAAGGGCGGCGACACCATCAGAGGGCCAATATTGGGCGACACTGAAGAAAAACACGTCAACGGATGGATGGTAAAAGTTATCCTTCGGTTCTTTCGAGTACTTTAAGGTCAGTTTTGACGTCATGACCAGATGGTCATCCGTACAGGCAATAAGAACCTTGCCTGCTTCCGGCATGGAGCCCTCCCGGGCGATATGGACCGGCATGCTTATTTTGGAGTTAATAAATTCGACAAGACCGGGGGTGAACTGCTCATCCATGTGCTGGATTATGATAATTGCCGCCGGGAAATTTTGTGGAAAGGTTGTCAGAATATCCAGCAGGACTTTCGGCCCGCCGGTGGATGCCCCCAGAACAACGAGGTCCATTCCTTCCACCATCAATTTCGGTTTTGCAATTACCTTGGAGCCGTCAGCATGTTTTTTGTGCATGCTTCCTGTGAGCTTGCCGATGCGGTAGATTTTATGTAAAAGCTCCTCTCCCTTGGCGGTTTCACCCTTTTCGCCTATAACAGGAGTGGCAACAGCATCCAGGGCCCCGGCACTCATGGCTTCAAAGACCTTGGCGGAATTCCCGGTAACCGTTGAAGTGACGACCAGAATAGGGCAAGGAGCCTCCTGCATTATTCTGCGCGTGGCTTCAGCACCGTTCATAACCGGCATGAGCAGGTCCATTAGAACCAGATCCGGGGTAAGTTCCTTGCAGCGCTCAATCGCCTCAAGACCGTTGCGGGCAACCCAAACTACCTCATGCTCCGGAACTTTCACCAGTACCTTCCTGAGGCTTTCAATGCAGATGGTAAGATCATTTACAATGCCAATTTTCAAGGGAGG
>JAWVYE010000494.1:0-1815 GCA_033722905.1 Desulfobulbales bacterium | reverse complement strand
CAGCGTGCACGAGCCGATAGCCCTGGCGCCAGGGCCGGTGCCAGAAACTTTCCTGGAAGAACAAAAAAATGCCGTTGTAAGGCAGATCGGCGGCAGATGGTGGGAACTTTTCAATGATACGGTTCTCAATGGTCTAATGGAAGAGGCGCTGGCCCATAACCTTGACCTGGCCCGGGCATATGCCCGGCTTGACCAGTTGGCGGCAGCCTACCACATCGTTGATTCACAGCGTCGACCGTTTCTCAACCTGGGCGGTACGGCAAGCCGTGATAAGCAGCATTCATCCATGGGAGACACCCTGGGGAACACCTATCGTCTTTCCGTCAATGCCGGCTACGAGGTTGACCTCTGGCAAAAGCTCAAGAACCAGAGTGAGGCAGCCTGGCTCGTTACCCTTTCAGCCAGGGAAAATATTAAAACACTATACATCACCCTGACGGCTCAATTGGCTGACCTGTATTTTATTGCTGTAGAGCAGCGGTCGCAGTTGCAGCTTCTGGAAGCTATTATTGCCTCATATGAGGATACGGTTGAACGGGTCGGATCCCGCTATCATTCAGGGCAGGCATCTGCCCTGGCGGTATATCAGTCCAGGCAGGAACTGGCGGTGGCCAGGCAGCGGCGGCCCATATTCGAGAGAACCCTTGCCAGGACGGAACATGCCATAGCGGTTCTGCTTGGCCGTTTACCGGAAAAAAGTGTCTCCGGCTCCCTGACATCACTGCCCGATGTCGGAACCATATTCAGTGCAGGCCTGCCCGCTGATCTGCTGCAGAGAAGGCCTGACATTGAAGGAGCATTTCTGCAGGTGAAGGCCCAGGATGTCAGGTTGGCAGCAGCGATAGCTGACAGGTTTCCTTCTTTAAGCCTTAGCGGTGCTTTTGGCGTGTCCTGGTTTGATTTCGGTTCAACCACCAGTGGAAGCTTCTGGAGTCTTCTGGCCGGTGCGGGCCAGCCGATTTTTGACAGCGGCCGCCGCAAGGCCGAGGAAGAACGTAACCGGGCTGCCCTGCGTGAAACGGTAGCCAACTATCGCCAGACGGTCCTCACGGCTTTTCAGGAAGTTGAGGACGGACTTTCCGATAACAGGACAACGGAAGAACGGTTAGCCCTGCTGAAAGAACAGGAGTCGGTGTCCAGTGCCAATGTGCGGGTCGCCCGGGACGGATATTTTCACGGTATAAATGACTACCTGCCGGTATTGATTGCCGAGCGCCAGTATTTTGATGTCCAGATCCAGGTAATTGCGGCCAAGCGCCAGCTCGTATCAGACAGGATCACACTGGTCAGGGCCCTTGGCGGAAACTGGATGGAAGAGTACATCTCAGAGAATGAAGCGGTTGACATGAATGAAAGACAGGAAAAAGAAAATTTATAACTCAGGTAAGCCATTTATGCCTGACGGACTGTGGATTTAAAGGAAAAGAAGATGGGTGCGAAACAAAAAGCAGTCAAGATAATTCTGCCGATACTGGTGCTGGTGCTGGGTGTTTTTGCCATGCGGATGCTGATACTCAACCGGCCCGCGCCGCAGAGGCAGGTGCGGGAAAATCCCGGTGCCCTGGTCAAGGTGATCAGGGCTGAAAAACAGGACAGGCGAATTCAGGTTTTCGGTAATGGGACGGTACAGCCGGAACAGGAAGTGACCATCACCCTGCAGGTGAGCGGCGTTATCAACAGGGTAGCCCCCGGATTCACGGCAGGGGCCTTTTTCCGTCAGGGCGAACTGCTCTTTGCTGTGGAGTCAATTGACTATGAACTGGCGGTTGAACGGGCCAGGGCGGCTCTGATACGGGCGGAAAACGAGATCACTGT
>JAWVYE010000493.1:0-1825 GCA_033722905.1 Desulfobulbales bacterium | reverse complement strand
CATAACCGGGAACAGCTTCTTTTACCGCTTCACCATAACCCGGGGCCGGGGTACCATAACCGGGAGCAGGTGCTGCTTTTTTTACCTGGGTGCTAACTGCACCCTTCTGGCCACCGCTTCAGCCGCTTGGGGCTGGAGTAGCCTGTTTCTTTGCACTTCAGCCGCCGGCTCCTACAGCTAAACCGCCAACGCCTGTAACCAGGCCTGCTATACTGAGCCCTGTCAACAACTTTTTCAGGTATTTCTTTTCCATTGTTCCCTCCTTTTTGAATAGATCGTCTTCCGCTTCAGTAGAACAATTTATCATCGTTTATATCGTTTTCAATAAAGTACCTGAAGCCATAGGCCGAATCAATAATTTTTTTCTGCCCGCCATAATCTCCCTGAGCGCTTGCCCTTTAATTGCGCATTGCTTTTAAAAAAAATATTTTGGATAATAGTCCGCATGAAGAAATCCGGCCTTTTCTCTCTTTCGAAATCCCTTTTCACCCGCGGTCTTCAATGCCACAAGTCATTATGGCTCTACAAGAACCGGCCGGAGCTGCGGGCTGAGCCCGATGCAGCCCTGCAGGCCAGGTTTGATGCAGGCACCGAGGTGGGACTGCTTGCGCAGCAGTTATTCCCGGAGGGCGTGGCCCTGGAATACAGCAGCGGTATTGCAAAAAACATCAGCATGACCCGGGAGCTCCTGGCCTCAGGAACAGAGACGATCCACGAGGCAACCTTCCGCCATGACAACGTGCTTGCCATGGTGGACATCCTCCACAAGGGGCCTGAAGGCTGGGAACTCTACGAGGTCAAGTCATCCACCGCCATCAAGGATATATTCCTCAATGATACAGCTGTCCAGTATTTTGTAGCCGCCGGGTCGGGGATCCCGATTTCCCGGGTGTTTATCGTGCATTTAAACAGCCAGTATACCAGAATGGGTGAGCTGAATCTGCAGGCGCTCTTCACAATTAATGATGTAACGGAATTAACGCTCAACAGGCTGGCTGACGTCCCGCAGCAGCTTGCGGATATGCGCCTGACACTGAAAGACGATAAAGAACCGGATATTGACATCGGCGCATATTGCGGCGAACCCTATGAGTGCGATTTCAGACCTTACTGCTGGAAGCATATTCCGCGATGCTCCATCTTTGATATTGCGAATTTACGCAACAATCGTAAGTTTGCCCTTTATTACGGAGGAACTCTGCACATGCAGGACATCCCCGCCGATTTTGCCCTGTCCGACAATATGAAGATCCAGGTCGAGGCGGAACAGACCGGCAGGGACTATATCAACATCACTAACATCAGGGAATTTCTCTCCACCGCAACAGAACCGCTGGGATTTCTTGATTTTGAAACATTCATGGAGCCTGTACCTTCCTATGATTTACAAAGGCCATACCAGCAGATACCCTTTCAATACTCACTCCATATTAAGACCATGGGCCGGCTCACCCACCATGAATTTCTCGCTGAACCAGGTCGGGACCCGCGCCGGCCATTTGTTGAAAAATTGCTTGCTGACACGGAACCCTGCAGGACAATACTTGTATACAACCAGGTTTTTGAGGTCACCCGCCTGCAGGAGCTGGCAAATATTTTTCCCGATATTTCCGAAAAAATATCTGAAATAATTAATAAAATCATTGACCTCATGATTCCGTTCAGGAACAGGGACTACTATGTGAAAGCAATGTGCGGCAGCCACTCGATAAAGCAAGTGCTGCCTGCCCTGGTGCCGGACCTGAGCTATAACGGCCTTGCAATTGCTGACGGAGAAACGGCCATGCTGGCTTATAGCAGGCTGGGGAAGGAAAACTCCGGAGCT
>JAWVYE010000492.1:0-1831 GCA_033722905.1 Desulfobulbales bacterium | reverse complement strand
GAGGGAGTGAGAAAGTTTTTGATATCTTCTCTATCCGTAAAACCCTTACAGGCAAGGATTCTGCAAATTATTTCGGGAAATCCCAAATCCTCGGCATTTTTTTTAATCTGGTCCAGAGAAATATCTTCCGGTGTCTGACGCAGCAGCCACCTTTTGTCAGGATGCGTGAATTTCATGTCTTCCGCTTTATGGAATGCCGGTTAAAACTGGGGGCGGCCATGGGCCTTATAATGTTCGTAGCAGATGTTCTGCAGGGCAAAAAAGTTCCTGCGGATAAAGTCTGCCTCATATGGGGTGTCTATATCAAAGGCGGACCCGAAGCAGTGGCTCAGGTCCAGTTCCACCTCCAGGTTTACAAGTGTTTTGATACATTTATATATCTTCGTCAAGTCTCGATAATAGACATTATCGCTTTTACTTTTAACAATGGCCTTGTAGGCATTGATCAGATAGAAAGCAGCCTTAACCCGTGCCGTGTAGCTTTGCCGTTCCCCGCTTAATTGTCCTGGAAAAAATAGACGCTTGAAAAATATAAGATTTCTGGCAATGTTGCGCAGGTTTTTTTTGCGGCCGGCGATAATGGTCCTGTTCTCATAGAAGTTGCCCACCAGGTTCCAGATATTTTCATTCAACTTGAGGGGTTTGCCGGCAATAAAGCTGTTGACGATCAATGAAATATCGTTGTTGCCTTTGCGGTAGGTGTAGAAATTTTTTACAGATTTTTCCCTGTCCGGTATCTCGCCCAGAGTTTCCAGAATGGCCTTGTAATCCTTTCTGGTGGTGCGGCCAATCACCAGATCAGCTTCATGGTTCTTATGCTCAATGAGAAAGTCCAACTCATATGAACTTATAAGCGGTGTATCGCTGACAATAACATTGACCTGCCTCTCCCACTGTTCATCATGCTTGAAAAAATCCCGCAGTTGATCCCAATTGACGTTGTTTATCGAGCTCCAGCTGCTGACCATGCTTCGCAAGGTATTGTTCTCAATGGAGAGGTGTTTAAGGTAGGTAAAGAAAAAACTCTCGACAATATTTTCGCGCTCCTCAACAATGATCAGCCTCTGGCGATATTGCTTTTTATGTTCGGCGAGTATTTTCTCCAGGGTTTTCTTATCTCCCCAGATAAAGATATCTCCAATGCCCCTGGCCTGCATGGCAGCCTCGACAACATACTCAAGACAGGTTTTGCCGTGAAAATCCATATAGGGCTGGAACTGGTTGCCAACCAGCTTTGCTCCACGGGTACCCGCACCTATGAAAATGACTTCTTTCATCGGTAATTATCTGCGCTCAACGCGGTTTGCTCATGTTTAGAAAATTTTCAATATCCTGAAAAATTGTATCTTTATCCCGCACATCATGCCACACAATTTCAGGATCCTTGTTAAACCATGTCTTCTGCCTTTTGGCATAATGCCTGGTATCCCTTGCCATTAACGCGAGTGTCTGTTCCCAGGTCCAGATGCTGTCAAGAAAATTCAACATGTGGCGATAACCGAGGGACTGCATGGTTTTCAGACTTTTGTCAAATCCCATGGCCAGGAGTTTTTCAACTTCTGCAAGAAGTCCCTGTTCCGCCATAAGCTGCACCCTCTGATCAATACGTTCATACAGTTCCTGCCGTGGCCTGCTCAGGCCGATCTTAAGGGTTTGATAATTATGTCTACGTTTATTCATTTGTTTAGCCAGGTGATGGGACCAGGGTTTTCCTGTTGCGTAAAAAACTTCTAGGCCGCGCAGCACTCTCTGGCTATCGTTTGGATGGATACGCTCTGCTGATTCAGCATCTAAACGGGCAAGCTCCCGGTGCAGGGCTTCGTTGCCCTCT
>JAWVYE010000491.1:0-1834 GCA_033722905.1 Desulfobulbales bacterium | reverse complement strand
CGCAGAAAAATGCACCCGGAACCGGTTGTCACCTATGTTATTGACCGCAATATAAATTATACGAATATCTGCGTATCAGCCTGTAAGTTCTGTGCATTTTACAAGGGGCCGGAAGAAGCGGGAGGTACTGTTATCTCCTTTGAGGAACTGGAGAGGAAGATAACTGAAACACTGGAATTGAACGGGACCCAGATCCTGCTGCAGGGCGGACTGCATCCTGACAAACAACTGGAATTTTATGAGGATATGCTGCGTTTTATCAAAAAAACAGGCATTCATATCCATGGATTTTCACCACCGGAAATATGTCATTTTGCCAAAATCTCCGGTTTGTCCATACCGGAAGTTCTGGAACGCTTAAGGCAAGCGGGGCTTGATTCCATGCCGGGAGGAGGTGCGGAAATACTTTGCGACCGCGTCAGACAGTTGGCTGCACCCAGAAAGTGCAGCGCTGATAAATGGCTTGAAGTTATGAGGCAGGCGCATCTTCAGAATATGAAGACCACAGCAACCATGATGTTCGGCCATATCGAGACCCTCGAAGAACGATTGGAGCATCTGCTGCGAATCCGTGACCTGCAGGATGAAACAGGAGGATTTACGGCATTTATCCCATGGCCCTTTCAGCCTGATAACACTGCTTTTTCAGAGATACCCAAAGCAACGGCTCATTCGTACTTGAAGATGCTGGCCTGGTCCCGCATCGTTCTGGACAACGTTGCCAATATCCAGGCTTCCTGGGTTACCCAGGGGCCGAAGATCGCCCAGGTCTCTCTCTTTTTTGGCGCCAATGATTTTGGCAGTACCATGATCGAGGAAAATGTCGTTGCTGCAGCAGGTGTTTCATTCAGGCTATCCGAAGCAGAAATACGACAGCTTGTTACGGATGCGGGGTTTGTGCCCCGGCAGCGGACCATGGACTATTCTATTGTGACCACTGCATAGGTCGAGCAGGACACAAAAAAAACTCCGGGCCCACTTGTAATGACAGACCACAATAGTTCACATCCGGTCAGAACATCTGAGCCGGTCATTCATCGGGGTCCCTGGGTTATAGCCGGACCGGCCGCAGCGGTTCCGGAGGCAAATCAGGATATAATAAAAGACGGGGCCCTGCTCGTCGCAGACGGCTTAATACAGGCAGTTGGGAAATTCAGGGATATAGCAAGAGAATATGGTCATTTTACCACTGTGGATCATGAAGGCTGTGTCCTTGCTCCGGCCTTGATAAACGGCCACTGTCATTTGGAATTATCCCACCTAAACCTTGCCGGCCGCACATCCCGGCAAAGAAATTACAACGGTGATATTACTGCCTGGATCAGAGACCTTCTGGCTGAAAGAGAAAAATTTCTCCATATTGCAGTCGGGGCTGAAGAAATAATTCTGAATTCCGCCCGCAGGAATCTGTAGCTGATGTCTGCTGCCGGGACTGCTTTTATAGGTGATGTCGGCAATAACCTGGCAAGCAGGTCCATTGGGCATAAACAGAATACCAAGGTTGTGTTTCTGCTTGAGTTGCTGGGGCTGACAAAACAATCCGAGACGAAAAATATCGCCCGTCTTGAAAAGATCACAGCCGAAAAGTCCCTTGACATCGGCTGTACGGCACACGCCCCCTATTCGACTTCCCCTGGGGCGATACAAGCAATAAAAAAAGAAGCGGACCGCAACGGGAGAATATTTTCCCTGCATGTGGCTGAATCTTTGCCGGAAATTGAATTTTTGCAGGCCGGTACAGGGCCCTTGCGAGATTTTTTGTCAGACAGAGGCGGGTGGGACAACAGTTTTGCAATCCCTGGCAAAGGCTCCGTCCACTATCTGGACAGCCTTG
>JAWVYE010000490.1:0-1847 GCA_033722905.1 Desulfobulbales bacterium | reverse complement strand
GGGCAGTTTTTTCAGCCTTTTTCCTGTAAGAAGTCCTGTTACAGCTTGACTTTTTACATTCAGACAGAGCTACTCTGTCTCACGGTCATACAAGAGCAGTTTGCACTTGTAGAGAAGGACGCTGACCCCGAAGGTAAGCTCCCTGTCACCTGCCCGGCGGACATAGACTATGCCCGCATAAGCCAGGGGTCACCAGCTCACCAGAACAGGAAGGTCCCCCAGGCGGTCATTGACCAGCTCGTGCCATGACATGATCCGCAACGGGTATGCCCTGGCCTCTCCCTTATAGGCCAGACCCAGCACCTGTTCTTCAGCACGCATGAAAACAGCCTCGGCTGCCGGAACGTATTGCGGCGAAACCAGGGCTGGGATCCCGTCTTTAGGCGGCCCGCCCCCTCGTATCTCATCAATTGGGATGCTGTGTTTTTCAAAATTCCAGGCCAGTACCGGACCGGGAAATAACAAGAGAAACAACAGGGTCAGCCGCGCTTTCATTACATTACCTTATCTTCTCAATCCAAAAATATGCCAAACAGACAGGAGGTAGTTATCCTTATACCATATGCATTATGCTTTTCTAAAAAAAGCTTTCAGGCCGATTTCGTTTCCCCCTGCAAAACGGGCTTTTTCCAATGTGGTGAAAAGACAGTTTTTTTTGTTAAACACCGGACCGGTGTCGCACTCAGGACTGTCAACAGCCGGGCTCACCCGGATGGCCGCAGCAGTTTTTTAAATTGAGAAGTTTAAAGGTGTTGTTTTTGAGGAACAGAGAAATTTTTTTTGACACCGGCATGGGGCTGGAAAGGTTGCTGACAGCATTTTTCAGGCTTATCTTTTTCTTTTTAGCACACATGGCAACACTTTTTGCGGGTTTACATTCATTTTCAGGACCGGCAATCATCACAAACAAACCGGACCCGGAAAAATCGGTCTGATAAATTCTGCTGTATTGTTTGTAATTCTTTCTTATAATCGATTTTTATGTAAAAAGAAATCAGACGCTGACCGTAATACGAAATACTCAGGAAATTACACCATGGATATACTGCTGGATGATATTGAAGTGCGGGTTCTCGGCAGCCTGCTGGAAAAAAGCATGACCACGCCGGAATATTACCCGCTGTCCCTCAACGCCCTCACCAATGCCTGCAATCAGAAGTCAAACCGGGACCCGGTAGTTGCCTTTGACGAGGCCACTGTGGTCCGGGCCCTTGACAGCCTGCGGGCAAAACAGCTGGTCGTGCTCAGCACCTCCTCCAGGGTGCCGAAATACGCCGAGGTGTTTGTAAATATCCGCAAGCTCGTGCAGAGAGAGGCGGCCCTGATGATGGTCCTTATGCTGCGCGGGCCCCAGACCATAGGTGAGCTGCGGGGACGGACCGAGAGGGTATACCGCTTCGAGGACCTGGTTGAAGTGGAGGCCACCCTTGATGAGCTTGCCGAATCAGGCTATGTCAAGAAATTGCCACGGATGGCGGGCAGAAAAGAATCACGCTATGCCCATCTGCTGGCCGGCGAAGTAGAGGTCGAGGAGGCTGCCCCCAAGCCCGAGCCCGCCACTGTAATAGTGCGGGCCGAAAACGAAAGAATTGCAGCCCTTGAAGAGGAGCTGCACAACCTGCGGCAGGAGTTTGAAGCATTCAAAAAGCAGTTTGAGTAAGTATGGTAATTATGGGGACAGACCCGAGGTCAGTCCCCTGAGGCAGGTTGATCAGTACAGGTTGGGTTGAAGCATTTGTCAATCGTTGTTCGGTCTCGTTAAAAGACAAACCCAATAACCTTTCAAAATAAAAGATTTTGACGAATCCAACCTGAAATAACTGGACTCCCGCCTGCGCGGGAGTGGC
>JAWVYE010000489.1:0-1853 GCA_033722905.1 Desulfobulbales bacterium | reverse complement strand
GGGTCGGCTCCAAAGAAATAAAGATGGTGTATGATAATGATCCCAACACCGAAGAACCGGTAAAAACTGTAGAGACTACACCTGAAGAACGCAACAGCTATGTTATTTCCGATGACGAAATTCTCAAGCTGGCGGAATGGGCCTGCATTATAGAAGACCATTACGGCAAGGCAATGGATATCGAATGGGCCAAGGACGGCGACGGTGTCAATGTCGGTACTGGTGAACTTTTTATAGTTCAGGCCAGGCCGGAAACCGTACATTCCCAGTCTACGGCAGGGGTCATGGAGACGTATGTTCTCAAGGAGAAGGGCAACGTCCTGGTTGAAGGTTTGGCGGTAGGCACCAAGATAGGCCAGGGCGAGGCCAATGTCATCGACGACGTTGAAGGAATCCATGACTTCAAGAAGGGCCAGGTCCTGGTAACCGACATGACCGACCCGGACTGGGAGCCGATAATGAAAATTGCCAGCGCCATTGTCACCAACCGCGGCGGCCGCACCTGCCATGCAGCCATCATCTCCCGCGAACTTGGCATCCCCTGCGTTATTGGCACCAGCAACGGCTCCTCTGTTATCAAAACAGGACAGGATATCACCGTTTCTTCCGCAGAAGGTGAAACCGGTTATATCTATGAGGGGCTTCTTGATTTTGAGATTGAGAAGGTGGACCTGGGCGAACTGCCGAAAACCAGGACCAAGATCATGATGAACCTGGCAATACCTGAGAAGGCCTTCTCCGAGTGCCAGATTCCCAATGACGGTGTCGGGCTTGCCCGCGAAGAGTTTGTCATCAACTCCCATATCGGCCTCCACCCCCTGGCTCTTTATAATTACGAAGAGTTAAAGACATCCAGCGATCCTGAAAAGCAGAAGATTGTCAGCAAAATTGATGAAACAACAGCGGCATACCCTGACAAGAAGCAGTTTTTCATCGATAAGGTTGCCGAAGGTGTCGGCCGTATTGCCGCCGGTTTTTATCCCAATGATGTTATCGTTCGCCTGTCTGATTTCAAAAGCAATGAATATGCCAACCTGGTGGGCGGCACCCTCTATGAACCGGATGAGGAAAACCCGATGATCGGCTGGCGCGGGGCGTCAAGGTATTACGATCCGAAGTACAGACCGGCCTTTGAACTTGAATGCGAGGGTCTTTTAAAAGCCCGTAATGAAATGGGTCTTCACAATATCAAACTCATGGTGCCTTTCTGCAGAACCCCTGAGGAAGGCAGGAAGGTAGTCGAGGTCATGAGGGAATGCGGCCTTGTCCAGGGTGAGAATGGCCTGGAACTCTATGTAATGTGTGAGATCCCCAGTAATGTTATCTCTGCCGACGCCTTTGCCGACATCTTTGACGGATTTTCCATCGGCTCAAATGACCTGACCCAGTTGACCTACGGCGTTGACCGTGACTCCGGCCTTCTCGCCGGTATTGCCGATGAACGTGATGAAGCGGTGAAGGATATGATCCGCATGGTTATTACCACAGCCAAACGCCGCGGCAAAAAAATAGGTATCTGCGGCCAGGGCCCCTCTGATTTTCCGGAGTTTGCCACCTTTCTTGTGGAGCTGGGTATAGACTCCATGAGCCTCATACCCGATACAGCCATCAAAACAAGGCTGGCTGTTGCGGAAAAGGAAAAGGAAATGGGGGTTTCGCCAGAATAACAATAAGACGACTCATTTTTCAAAACCTGAATTGATATAATCAGCAAAATATTAATGTTATAATTTACACTTTATATAGAACATATCAAAAAGGAGGGCCGCTTGCAGGCCCTCCTTTTTTAGTAAAAGCATTTGGAAAGGATAAGTTTATTGTGCTGCAATAGCTTTAACCGTTAAAGATGCAGC
>JAWVYE010000488.1:0-1854 GCA_033722905.1 Desulfobulbales bacterium | reverse complement strand
CTTATCCATCAGTAATCTGCCCTGAACGGTGACAAGATTCTTGGCTGCCGGAAAAGTGTCCGGTAACGCCATCACAATCTGGCCGAAATCTTTTTCCTCTCCAGTACCAATGGCAATTTCCCGCAGGTCTCCCTTGTCATCACGGGCATAATAAAATTTCTCACCTGCTCTTGGTGGTCCTGGGCCACGGCCAGGATCTGTGATAATCAGGGCTCCCATATAATAGGAACCAGGCTTGAGCTTGAGGCTGAATTTGCCTTCAGGTCCCATACGGCCGACCATATCAGGAATTCTGTGAACGTCGGCGAGCAGCGGCGCTACTCCGTTTTCGGCATTAAAAAAGGAAACCACTCCTCCCGTCAAAGGTGAGCCTGCTTCATCGAAAACCTGGCCGGATGCGATTCCCGGTCCTGCCTTTTTGGCCTCCTCACCGTTTGCCAGAGATGTAAGCGGTGCAAACAGCGATAGAACGAAAAGTACAATAATCCATTTCTTCATCAAATCACCTCATCGGGAAAAGATTGATAGAACCAGATAGCTAGCCGTTTAGATACGCAGAATACAATATAATATATGAAATTGCATTACTCATGCGGGCCACGTAAAACAAGATCCAAGCCCTGCATATCGCCAGCAACTTCAATAAAACGTGAAAGTTCCTCCTCGGCTGGCGGCGGCATGATAGTGGATGTTCCCAGATAAAATGCTCCGGCCGGCAGGTACAGGGTGTACTGCCCGTCGATACCGGTCCAGGCTGAAAGGAACCGGGGAATTTCAGTACCCGGCATGCTGCGGCTGTCAGCAATGACATAAGCCATGGCAAGGGGCTTTTCATGTGCATCCAATATTCTTCCTTGTATCTCAAAAAGCTCCTCGCTTCTTTTCCGTGAATGGCGTGCCGCATCCCGCAGGTCCATAACCGTAAAGTCGACTTCTTCTATCTTTTTATTTTTCAGGTCAAGGACCAGCGGTTCTCCTGAATGTTTGTCCCCAATTTGAAGAGGTCCGAAGGAGGGCCCCGACTGGCGCAGAATTGCAACGGCCCAGTAAACACCTGCCGGAACTGTCAGCTTATATGATCCGTCTGTTTTGGTTTTTGGTGAAATAAAATCTGCCGGCCGTTTAACCTGTTTGCTCTCATAGAGGTACACCTCCGCCCCGGCAACAGGTTGCGTCATGATATCGACGATCCTGCCGTGCAGTTCAACACCATTCGATTCAGCGCTGCAGGGAGATGCGGCAGCGAGAATAAAGGAAAGAAGGCAGATGATTACGCTAAAGAATGGTTGTTTCATATGGTTATTCATCCGGAATCGGCAAAGGCTCCAACGCAAAGGGATCAAACTCAACCCGCCCTATACCCGGTTCCCTCCTGTCATCAAAAATAGTTTCCAAAGGTTGATGGGTACCCCACCAGTTTTGCCGCGCGTCAACATTCTCCGTGTTAAAATCGCCAAGTCTCAGATTGTAGCGCTCGTTATCATGCATGTTATTCTTGTGAATGGTAAAACCGCTTCCCTTTTCTCTGATAAAGATGCCGATCTCGTTGTCAAGGATTGCACTGTTTTCAATTGTACCGACCCCTCTCATGGCTCGTATGCCGATACGATTGTTTTTGTAAATAGAACGGGTAATCGTTACAGGCCCGCTTCGAAAACGGAGACCGCCGTCATTGTCCGCAAACAGGCAATCGGTAACATCAACCTTGGTGAAATGAAGATGGAGCCCCCAGGTAGCATTCGAAAAATCGCAAAACGAAAAACTCGAAGCATCTCCCTTTTCAATGAGTATCTCACCCCAGGAACTAGGCCCTTGTTTTTCCTTTGGCAGGAATTGAATCCTTTTTGTTTGCGT
>JAWVYE010000487.1:0-1871 GCA_033722905.1 Desulfobulbales bacterium | reverse complement strand
GTCTCCTGAAGCAGCCATTCCCGGTCCGACTCCGCAAGTGCCATCAGGGTCGGGCAGGCCTCCTCCACGGCCCGGGCCTTTTCTTCCTCCAAACCCAGGTCCCGCTTTGTCTGCAGCCTCTGGCCGTCAACTTCGGCCATCAGGTTTTCAGCACCCCGGCCCGGCTTGAAATACGGACCGTTGGTTCCGAAAGGTTTGACAAACATTGCCAGCTTGAAACCGGATCCCAGGGGGATCAGCTGGATGTAAATGTGCCGGCTGGCGGCAACCTCATTTATCATGCCTGATTTTCCGTTCAGGGAATTTATTGCCTCGGTGTCAACGGCAATGGCCGAATGCACGGTCATGAACGAAGAAAGGCTGCCGACTGCCCCCATGAGCTTTTTGCTGTGCTCCACCGGCACCTGCAGTCCGGCTGATGATATTACCCTGGCAATATCCTTATGTTTTTCAGTTATTTTTATGATTTTAAAACGGGTGGGTGTTTCCCTGATTACCGTCACTCCCTCATAAGAGAAATCCTTTAAAAGTTTGACATGGAGCTTATCCCCGTTTTTTTCAACAAGCAGTTCCGGTTCACCCTTGACAAATTCTACAGAAATATCCGGGGATTCCTCAAGAAAGAGCATGGGATGGCCCACCATTGCCGGCAAGGTTTGTTTGAGGTCAAAGCGGTAGGTGACCTTCTGGTTAGTCTGTTCACGCTTCAGAGTTTTACAGATCCTGCGGTCGGAATCAGACATATAATCAAGCTTTTTTCCTGAATAAAGCCTGGAAAGGGCTATCGGCCTGCCCTTGCTCCAACAGTTTCCCGAAGTCATTCGCTGCTCTCTCACCGATATGGAGATCAAGCCTTCCTGATAGCCGACCAGCCAGATTATACGGCTGTTACATGCAGTTTCCGGCTGCGGCGATTCCGAATTTCCGGCAATTTTAATTAATGCCTGCAGCCTTCTCTTCCAGGGTTCCTCCAAAACGACCGTATCAACAATGGAAGCCATCTTTTCTTTGCTGCCGATTTCGGCCGCAAGATCCAGAAGCTTCCGGTCCTGTTCATTTTTGCCGATCAATTCGGCAAGGACCATGGCAATCCATGCAAATCCGTTTTGCCGGGCCCGCTCCAGGAGAAGCTTAAGAACACCTTTTCCCCCGCTCCCTTTATCAGGGGCCGCCAGTCCTCCACTCAGCCAGTATTGCACCAGGCTGCCGAACAACAGGGTAATACTGTTTGAAGTCTGTAATTTTGACTCCAGGGAAAACTCGGCTGTGCCGCTCTCCTGGACAGCAAGAAAATATTCCAGCATCTCATACGCACCCAGGAGCATATTGTCCTGCTGCTGCGTCCGCACCGTATTGATAAATCTGCGAATCCTGCCGAAACAGATGATGTCACCGGTCTTTAACAGGGCCAGGGTGAAAAAGAGTCCGGCAATATCGGGGAAAAAAACTCTTCTTCTCGACCCGATTTTCTTCAACTGGTGTAAATCTTTTTCAAAGTTCACCAGGGCCTGTTCATTGTTGCCGCGCATGAAGTCAAGACAGCCCGCCATGCCGCTGGCCACAAAGGATTGCGGGTTTGCCCCGATAAGCTCTTCAACCTCTGCTGTTTTGCCCCGCCATAGGAGAAAACCTGCAAGCAGCCGGTGAAAGGGAAGCCTTTCTTCCTCAGGCACCTTCTGCAGTGCTTTTTCACTTCCCAGGTATGAAAAAGGCATCTCGAGAAGAGAAAGGTAATGCAGAGAAAAATTCATCAGCTGACTCAAAATATAAAACTGCAGAGAGGGGGCGAGCATTCTCAGCCACTCCGGGTCAAACGGGTTATTACAGAAACGCACTGCCGGAAAGAATCTGACCACCTCATCTTCACATTG
>JAWVYE010000486.1:0-1881 GCA_033722905.1 Desulfobulbales bacterium | reverse complement strand
TCCTCAACAGGCCTGCCAAGTGCCAACACCATGAGAATCCGCAGGTATTCGTCCAGGCCCAGAACATCAGGCAGTCCGGGTGAGAGCGATGCGATACGGCAACCGCCCAGTCCTTTTTCGCAGGCACCAAGCAGGATATTCTGGGTTGCAATGCCGAGGTCGCAGTCAGCTGCACCGCTCAGACGGGTATCAAGCAGGCATACGATATAGGCTGCCGGACGCTCCCCTTCTTTCGGGCCGGCCCAATCCTGCAGATACCCGGCCCAGGCAAGGTGCGAAAAGATTCTGGCATTAAGCGCCGGCACATTGACCAGCACATATTTCAGGGGCTGCATATTTCTGGCTGAGCCGCCGAGGCGCGCCAGATCGACGAGATACCTCAACGTTTCCATTGCAATGGGCTCATCCTCTTTAAAGCGCCTGAATGTCCTTGTCTTGCTGATTAATTTATAGAGCATAACGAATCCTCCTGAACAGTTTTCTGGCCGCCTTGCCGCTGATTCTTATTGTCATTTCCAAGTAATTTCCGTGTCACCATTGTATAAACTTCCGGGAATTATGCAGCATCCTGTATTCTACGGAATATATAATACCCGGGTCGCACTGCCCTAATTATTTTCAAAAAAAATTTTCTTCTCTTGTAAAATTTCCTAATATGTTGTTTTAATTACTATTGATACCTTTTTTATAAGGGTATTGAGTCTACAGTATACTCTCTCGCAAAAATATGCATCTCATGCAATAACTTTTCAGTGAAGCTCCTATGGGTGATGTAATACAATTTTTACGCTGGCAGGATATAGTTGATGTTCTGCTCGTATCATTCATCATCTACCGCACCATTCTCCTCATCCGGGGAACCCGTGCCGTTCAGATGCTTGGCGGCATTGCTGTTCTTATCGTCATTTATTTCGGAGCCCGGGAGCTTGAGCTGCTGACCCTCTATTGGCTGCTCAGGACCTTATTGAGCTCCATATTTCTCATCATCATCATTGTCTTTCAAAGGGATATCAGGCGGGCTCTCACCCAGGTGGGGAAAACACCATTTTACAAAACCTACGATGATGCCCTGCAGAATACCATCCAGGTGGTTGTGGCCAGCGCCCGTTACCTTTCCAGGCGGAGGATAGGCGGGCTCATTGTCATTGAACGGGACACGGGGTTAAGGGACTACATTGAATCAGGCCATAAGGTGGACGCCGCCCTGACCACCGAATTGCTTGTGAGCCTATTTCTCCCTTCCTCCCCCCTGCATGACGGGGGCGTCATTATCCACAACAATCGCATCCAGACTGCAGGCTGCCTGCTGCCCCTGACCAAGAACCCCTATATCAACAAACGGTACGGCACCAGACACAGGGCGGCCATCGGTCTTTCTGAGGAAACAGATGCGGTCATCGTGGTTGTTTCTGAAGAAACCCAGGAGATATCAGTCATCCAGCATGGTTCCATAACCACTGTTTCGGATGAAACGGTTTTACTCAACAAACTTGAAGAAATTTTTATGCCAAAGGATTATCAACCCCACCTATGGAAAAACTGGTTCGCCAAATAGTTGACACTTTAACCTCATTCCCGCGGCCGAAAAACTGGGTGTTGAAGCTGCTCTCCCTGCTCTTTGCCCTGTTTCTCTGGTATTTCGTGGTTGGTGAGGATAAGGTGGATATGAACGTCACCATCCCGGTGGAAATCGTCAACCTGCCCCGCGACCTTATAATATCCAACCAGTTCAAAAAACAGCTGGAGGTAACTGTCAGCGGCCAACGCAGCCTTATCCGCGGCATGACCTCCCAGCACATCAGCCGGACAGTGGACCTTTCCAAGGCTTCCCCCGGAACCGTTGTTATTGAGAACAGCCTCGATTCCATTTCACTGCCCCGC
>JAWVYE010000485.1:0-1889 GCA_033722905.1 Desulfobulbales bacterium | reverse complement strand
TGATAAACTCTGCAGGTAAAAGATCGCCCCTCAGGCTGAGGATCTGGCCGAATTTAACAAATGTGGGGCCCAGTTCCTCCAAGGAACGGCGCAGCCGTTCCCAGGTGTTCATCTCTGGAAGTGCGATCCTTGTTCTGCTTATGAGGATCTTTCCAGGCAGTTGCAGCCGCTCAGCCACATCATCAAATCCGTACTTGAACAGAACCCCTATGATGTCGCGAAAGCGGCCCAGTTTTGAAAGGGCCAGGATATCCATGACCACCCTCTATTTCTTTAAGGTTTTCTTTTCTTTCGGGCCTTCCAGGGCTTTCAGGCGCAGGTCAATGGCTTTCACCTTTTTTTCGAGCTTTTTCACATCGCTTGCCTTGCAGATGTCCATATTATCAAGAAAGCCCTTTACAGTTTCCTTCAGCCGGGTTTCAAAGTCGCTCCACTGCTTCTCGCCGCTTTCCAGAAGGTCCTGGCCCATCTTCTCAGCTTCCTCCCGGGACATTTTCCCCTCTGCCACCATTTTTTCCAGGACACTCTCAAGCTTGGTTTTTGTAACAACCGCAAGCCCTAAACCGGCAAATAAACTCTTTTTGAAAATTTCAAACATGAGCCACCTCCGTGTTTTTTTTACCGCCTTCTGCCGTGCTGCCTGAACCATAGACGATTTCATTCACATTAAGAAACATGATTTCAGTGATTTTACTTCATAATACCTTACTGATCAAAAAATCCGAGCCTGTTTTTCATATGGGCTCCTGATTCTGCCACTCAAAAATATTCTTTGCATAAGGCAAAAGCTAAAAAATATCTTCCCAAATCCCCTTAAAGGTGTTTTTGTTTCTGCCTGTTGCTGACAATAAATTTCTCTAACTCTACCTATTGCTGACTATTTATACTAACCTGCTATGGCGACTGAAACAAAAATCTGCCCGCTGATTCTTGCTGCAGGCCTTGGCACAAGAATGAAATCCACGAAGGCCAAGGTTCTGCATGAGGTCCTCTTTAAACCAATGTTGCTCCATGTCCTGGATACGGTTCAAGCCCTCAAACTGGGCCATGCCTGTGTCGTTGTAGGACACCAGCGGGAAAAAATAGCCGGACTGGCTGCCAAATACCAGGCAGAATGCGTTATCCAGGAAGAGCAGCTTGGAACCGGCCATGCGGTTCTCTGTGCTGAACAGGCATTAAGTGCCAGATGTGTTACTGTTCTCATCTTAAGTGGTGATGTGCCGCTGATAAAGGCAGATTCTCTCCAGGCAATGCTCAAGGCCCATACTGAAAATAAACCTGTACTGACGGTCATGACAACAAAACTGGATACCCCTGGAAATTACGGCCGTATTGTGCGGAACAACAGGGGAGAATTCCTTGAAATCGTGGAAGAAAAAGATGCAAGTGACGAGCAGAAAAAAATTAATGAAATCAATGCAGGCATTTATTGCGCCGATACTGATTTTCTTTTTGCTGCCTTAAAAAAAGTTGACTGCAACAATAAGCAGGGAGAACTTTACCTGACAGATATTGTTAAAATAGCCATTAAAGCCGGACTCAGGGTTGATATTTTTGCCGGCGCCGGAGGTGAGGAACTCCTCGGGGTTAATTCAAAAATTGAGCTGGCCGCTGCAAACAGATACCTGCAGCAGCACAAGAACAGCAAGCTCATTGCCGCCGGGGTCGACCTGATTGACCCTGAAAGCATATTCATCCAGCAGGAGGTGTCCATAGGCAGAGATACTGTGATTTATGCAAATGTGAAAATTTCCGGAAATACCAGTATCGGCTCAAACTGCACCATAGGGCATGATGTGCAATTAAAAGACTGCCAGATTGGCAATAATGCAATAATAGGCCCATTTTCACATCTTGCATCGGCCAGAGTTCAGAACAATGAAATTGTA
>JAWVYE010000484.1:0-1895 GCA_033722905.1 Desulfobulbales bacterium | reverse complement strand
TGCTGCCCCTGCCGTCCAGGCTCAACCTGGCCTATGATTTCCAACTCTCCACCGGCCTGCTGGCCCCGCTCCAGACCCTGGCCGCCGTCATGGGCCTGGCCGGCCTCACCGGGCTCGGTTTTTTTCTCTTCCGGCGAGACAGGCTCGCCGCTTTTGCCGTCTTCTGGTTTTTCGGCAACCTGCTGGTCGAGTCCACCGTTATCCCCCTGGAGCTCATCTTTGAACACCGCATGTACATGCCCGCCATGTTCATCATCCTGGCTGCGGCCGCCTGGTTCCACCGGCTTAGCGGAGCCAAGCCGCACAGGGCCAGGCTGGCCCTGGTTATCATTGCAGTTCTTTTCTCTGTCTTCACCTGGCAGCGTAATAGCGTCTGGCAGAATGAAATCTCCATCTGGACCGATGTTGTCAGCAAATCCCCCAATCTCGCCAGGGCCCACGGCAACCTGGGAAAGGCATACGGCAGCATAGGGGATCATAAAAAAGCTGAACAGTTTTTCCGGCAGGCGCTGGAACTGGATCCTTTAAACGGCCTATCATATATCAGTTTGGGCGCTGCCCTTGAAAATCAAGATCGCATCTCTGAAGCTCTGGCTGTCTACAATAAAGCACTTGCAGACGAGACACTTACCATGAAAAGCTCAAACCGGGCCCAGTTATACAGAAACCTTGCCCGCCTGCACCTGAAAATGAATAATTTCAAAGCAGCTGTCAGGCATGGTGCCCAGGCCCTGCAAATGGACCAGCTTAATTACGAGGTATATATTTTACTGGGTGCGGCCCATTTTAAAGGCGGCAATTTTGCCGAAGCGGAAAAAATCATTTTGGCCGGAATCAAACATTTTCCGGAACAAGGTGCTCTTTATAGGCAGCTTGGTGTGGTGTATGAAAATCAGAACAGGCTGCCGGAAGCCGTCGCTGTCCTTGAAAAAGCTTTAACCACTGAAGATGTGGACCTGGCCCGGACATATAACACTCTCGGGATTGTCTATTGGCGTTTGCAAAAATTTCAACAATCCGTTACTGCTGCCAGAAAGGCTATTGCTGCAAATCCCGAACTTTCAGATGCCTACCTGACACTTGGTATAACCTATGAGGAAATGGGACAGCACAACATGGCGCTTGAACAGTTCAGAGAAGCCTGGCGAAAAGGGCTTGACATAGTCAGCCTCTACAACGACTGGGCCGGAAATTTTATGAGTATGAACAAGACAGACAGGGCAATCTTTTACCTTCAGGAAGCTGTGGCTCTTGAGCCGGAACGGCTGGAAAGCTTTATCAACCTGGAAAAAGCCTACCGGCAAAAAGGTATGATCAAAGAGGCAATGGCTGCCAGAAACAGAGCTGATTCCCTGCGTTTGCAGAGAAACTAACGCGAAGGTTGCCCGAAAAAACAAAGATATGACACCCCGTTTTTCAACAACATTACCGGCAGCTGTCCTTCCATTGCTCTTATTCTCAGTTCTTCTCGGTTTGCTTTACAGCAACACCTATGACGTGCCTTTCATCTTTGATGACTTCCATAATATTGTGAATAATCCCTTTGTCACGTCCGATGATCTCTCCTGGAAGACTTTCAAACGTTTGACTTTTGCAAGTCCCTCCCGATGGCGCTGGCTGCCGAACATCACCTTTGGCCTGAATTATCATGTCGGCGGCCTCGATGTCTCCGGTTTCCACCTGGTCAACATTGCCATCCACGTTATGACGGCCTTTTTCCTCTACCTCCTGGCCAGGCTTACTTTGGAACTGCCGGTCATGGCCGGACGTTATGCGAAAACCACGGAGATCGCCCTGGCGGCGGCTCTGCTCTGGGCCGTTCATCCCCTGCAGACCAACGGCGTTACCTATATCGTGCAGCGCATGACCTCCATGGCAGCCATGTTCTCAATCTG
>JAWVYE010000483.1:0-1905 GCA_033722905.1 Desulfobulbales bacterium | reverse complement strand
GATAAGGGATATCACCGATAAAAGAAAAGCTGAGGAGCAGCATGATAAATTGCAGGACCAGTTAATCCAGATGCAGAAAATGGAAACTGTTGGTAGGCTGGCCGGCGGCATTGCCCATGACTTCAACAATATTCTCTCTGCCATTATCGGCTACAGTGAACTTGTATTGCATGAGCTTGAGCATGACAGCCAGGCCTATCAGGATGTGGAAACAATCAAGGAATCAGGCGAAAAGGCCGCAATGTTGACCGGCCAGCTCCTGGCTTTCAGCCGTAAGCAGGTCATGAAAATGCAGCCGGTGGACCTCAATGCAGTCATTGAGGGCATGTCAAAGATGCTTTTGCGGCTCATTGGAGAAAACATTACCCTTAAATTATTCCTGGACAACGGGATCAGCAGCATAACAGGCGACCCGGGCCAGTTGGAGCAGATCATCCTCAACCTGGCGGTTAACGCCCGTGATGCTATGCCGGATGGCGGCCATATCATAATAGAGACTTCTGAAATTGAGCTGGAAAAGGAGTATGTTGACCAGCACCCGGACACAAAACCGGGCCGGCATGTGTTATTATCCCTGAGTGATACGGGCACCGGCATGACTGAAGAAACCAGGCAGCAGATATTTGACCCTTTTTTTACTACCAAGGAGCGGGGCAAGGGCACCGGCCTGGGTCTTTCAACAGTGTACGGCATTGTTAAACAGCATGAAAGCCAGATCTCAATCTACAGTGAGCCTGGCAGGGGGTCAACGTTCAAGATCTTCTTTCCGGCAGCAGACACCTGTGCAGCCAGCAGGACAGAAGAGCATGAGACAGGCATACCTGCAGGCAGGGAAACAATTCTGGTGGCTGAAGATGACCGGACAATCAAAAGAATGATCAGGAATTACCTGGAGCCTCTGGGGTATGAACTTCTGCTGGCTGACAACGGTGTGCAGGCCATGGAGCTCAGCCGATCCTATGAGGGTGAAATTGATCTTCTCCTGACTGACGTGATAATGCCTGAAATGAACGGCCAGGAGCTTGCCGATTTGATGCGAAAGGAACGTCCCGGAGTAATGATAATTTTCATGTCCGGATACACCGATGAAGTCATCGCCCATCATGGCGTGCTGGAACCAGGTGTTAATTTTATTCAGAAACCTGTCACTCCCAGCAAGATCGCCCGGGTCCTGAATGACGTATTGAAATCAGCCTAAAAAAATATGAAAAATTATGGTTTCTAAGATATTGTTTTTTGTAAGTTTTAACTTTGAAATTTATCAGGAAAAGAAAAATGGCACGCATACTGGTTATTGATGACGATGCAAATCTCCGCACCCTTCTGCGTCGTTTTCTCGAAAGGGTCGGCCACGAGGTCGACGAAGCAGCAAATGGCAGGATAGCGCTTGACAAACAGCGGCAGAACCCGGCGGAACTCATTATTACCGACATTTTCATGCCTGAAAAAGAGGGCACTGAATTCATCATGGATATAAGTAAAGAGTTTCCGGAGGTCAAAGTTATTGCCATCTCAGGAGGGGGCAGCATTGCGGATGTGGATTTTCTTAAACTGGCAAAAAATCTCGGCGCCTTAAGAACTTTCCAGAAGCCCTTTAAACAGGAGGAAATCCTCCTGGCAGTCGAGGAGCTCCTGGGTTAGCCGGTATGGGGAAATTGTCTGTATTGTCCGGTCGCAGACCATATGGGGCATAAAAGAGCCCTTAATCAGGTGATACTCCTGGCACCATTTTAACCTGAAGTAGTTTGAATTATGACAAGACCTGCAACAGCATAATCTCTTGTCCGCGAAATTCGTCTCAAGCCCTGCAGGAACTATTCCGCTTCTGAAAAATCGCTTTTCCACCCTCAGCAAAATTGCGGGCAAATCACTACGAACAATACCGGAATTTTCAGGCACAAGGTC
>JAWVYE010000482.1:0-1907 GCA_033722905.1 Desulfobulbales bacterium | reverse complement strand
CCTCGTGGGATAATCCGGGCCCGCTGTATTGTCGATGATGCCGAGGAACAAAACCTTTCTTTTCCCAGCGGCACTGTCATTCTGGCCGATGAAATGGTGCAGAGCAGGGGACGCTTTGAACGTTACTGGCATGCCCCCAGGGGCGGGCTCTGGATGACCCTTGTTCTGGTAAATACTTTGCTGCCGGAAAGCAGTCTCCTTTTGCCGATGGCGGCCGGTGTTGCCTGTTGTGAAGTTATTCGGGACTATGGCATAGAGGCGCACATCAAATGGGTAAACGATGTTCTGGTCGAGGGCAGGAAGATTGCAGGTGTCCTTGTCGAGACTTTTACCGGTTCTCATTCGGGTGAGGAATATGTCATGGTCGGCATCGGCATAAACGTTAATAACGACGAGTTCCCGGCCCAGTTTTCCAAACAGGCCGTCTCCCTGAAATACTGCCGCAAAAAAGAGACCAGCCTGGAGGAAATAGCAGCACGATTGCTTGCCAAACTCCGCTGGAATATAGGCTTACTGTATTTAGAGGAAGTCAGGCTCCTGGAAAACCATGGCGGCATTGGCAGAGGCAATGGCAAAGAAAAAGGGCCGGGTGAGCATCATTTACTCCTTGAGAGCTATAAAATCCTTACCGACATAATGAACCGGAGGGTCATTTTCGGTTTTGATGTCCAGAAAGATCCCCAGTTTGAGGCAACTGTCGTCGGACTTGACAACACAGGCGGCCTGCTCCTGAAAATGGATGATTCTACAATAATTGTCCAGCACAGCGGTGAAATTATTTACCTGGATTGAGATTTCTTCTCAGCGCTTTTATCCAGAAAATTCCAGGCAGCAATCTCCCGCTGCAAAAGGTATTGACCATATGCCCTGAATAAGTTCAGCGCTTCCCGGGTTGAGGTTGCTGAAAAACGCAGCCGCGCAAGTTTTTCCATTGGCATATCCTGGGCAAGCTGAAGCAGCTTGATCGTATTCAGAGAAAGAGAGACCGTTTCAGGCGCCTTGATTGCCGGAGAGCATTTTCTGCACAGCAGGCCATGGCGGGCGGGGTGGAACAGGTACGGCACACCTGGCGACTCTGCAGTATTACATTTAATGCAGCCCGCAAGATGCAGCCTGTATCCCAGAAGCGTATAGAGCTTTATCTGGAAAAATATCTGAACCGTTTGCGGGCTTCCCCCCCGGTCAATGCTCTGCAATGTCCATGAAAGCAGGGTGAAGATATTTTTGTCAGCATCGTAATCTTTTGACCAGTAATAGATGAGTTCACAGGCAAGGCCGGCACTGACATAGCGGTCATAGTTTTCACGCAGGCTCAAAAAGGGTGAAAGCAGTTCAGCTTCAGCAATCAGAACAAGGCCCGAACGTCCACGGTCATCGTAGACAACATCAAGCAGGGAAAAAATTTCAAGTTTATTGCTGAAGCGCTTCTTGCTTCTTTTGGCGCCTTTGGCAACACCTGATAATTTTCCCAACTGTTTGCTGTAAAATGTGACGATTTTGTCCGATTCGCCAAGGTCGCTTACCTTGAGAACTATGGCTGTCATATTTTTGGTCGACATGTGATGATTACAGGCAGAAATGGCCAGGGTTCAATATTCAGGAGAACATATCAAATGGTTCTGTATGCACAGAAGGGCCCTCAGGCGGAAATTGCAACTGATAAAACCCGATTTCATCTACTGGTCCCAGATATTTGCTGTAAAGCCAGTAGATAAGAACCCCTAAAACAAGAAGAGATAATGGCAGGAACAATCGGCGCAGGATGTCAAAAAAAATATTTTCCTCACGCCCCTTCAGGGTTACTACCGTGCTGAAATGATAGCGGCTGCCAATTTTTTTCCGACTCTGGTCCTGCCGGTAATATTTTGCATCCACCTCTTCAGACCTTATGCCAAGGAATTTCGCAT
>JAWVYE010000481.1:0-1914 GCA_033722905.1 Desulfobulbales bacterium | reverse complement strand
TTTTATATCCCCGATTGCCACTTCTCTTCCAAGGGCTGCTTCAGCCTGAGGTATGATAAGGGCCTTAACGCGTTCATCGGTGAGATAATAATGGACAAAGGCGATAAGGCCGGCGACAGCTATAACAAACAGCAAGAATATTATGCCGATGATTTTACCGATTTTACCCATAATCCGACCCTCCCTACAAGAGTTTATAAGTTTGGCAAAGAGACCCGCAAATTAATTGTGCCCATAAAAAGCTTCGAATAAATTATTCTGCCTGCAGGCACAAATTTAAATAATCTTTACCAAGTCTTTATGCTGCATTTACAATAATAAGCTATTCTGCAGTATAATGGCTGACATACATATTGTAGATTAATATGCTCTGTAAATTACTACAAATTTAACTTAAGAGCTTTACATATATTCAAAGTATCATTAATAATTACTTTTATATAGTAGATCATAATCATTGATTTGAGATTTTCATCGTATAGAAACGTTTTCATTAACTTTTTAGGAGGATACCATGAAAAATATAGTGCCTGTCGCTGTTGCTGCAATATTTCTTTTATTGGGATGTGCTGCCAAGGATGACACCATGACCGGACACCATGGCGGAATGCCTGAAAGTCATGGCCACAGTGGTGCCAGGGTAACAAAACATTTTACTGACAGCCTGACTAAACTGACTGACAAAAAATTATACAGTCTCGAACTGGTCATTCCCCAAAAGAATCTGACAATGGGTGTCAATACAGTAGAAATCATTGTCCATCATGCCACCGGCGGCGATGTTGCCCAGGCAGATGTATCCGTAACCCCCTGGATGCCGAGTATGGGACACGGCGTCATGGAGCAACCCGTGATCACTGAGAGGGGCGGCGGGTTATACAGTGTGGACAATGTCATTCTTTCCATGGTGGGGCACTGGCAGCTGCAGGTAAATGTAAACAAGGACGGCAGGGAGGATTCTGCAGTCTTTGATTTTCCGGAGATCAAGGCCATGGGACACGACCATTCCATGTTGAACGCTCCACCTCCTGACGACCTGGATTTTTCAACTGAGAAAATGACCGCCAACAAGGCATTCAGCGTAAAGTACAAAAGCACAAGCGGCAATATCAGAATAAACCGGATTCACAGTTGGGAAGTGATTGTCAAAGATGCTGAGGGCATGCCGGTGAATAACGCCAAGGTCACTGTGGTCGGCGACATGCCCGAGCATGGGCATGGATTGCCGACCCAGCCTGAGGTTATGAGCATCGGCGCTGAAGGCTTGTACAGGATTGACGGTATGAAATTTACCATGCCCGGTTGGTGGATTGTCACAATAAGTGTTATGGCCGAAGGCGTCCATGATAATGTGTCTTTCAACCTCAACATACTGTAACATGGCTTCAACAGATAGGTGAGTATCGTGAAAAACTATTTTTTGCAGAAAACAGAGGCAGTCATCATTCTTGGCGTAACGCTGATCATAAGCGGCCTGGTATTTTCCGGATCAGCTTCCGCCATGGATGAGCACATATGGTCGGAACAGGAAAAAGCCATCCTCCGGTCATTATGGATCGGTTCACTTGGCCCTTTGCCCGTGGACCCATCCAACAAGTACTCGGACAATCCCAGGGCTGCCGCCTTAGGGAAAAAATTATTTTTTGAAGACAAGTTCAGCGGCAACCAGAAAGTTTCCTGCGCCACCTGCCACCGGGAAGACTACTTTTTCACGGACAACCTGCCGCTGTCCCACGGTATTGATACAACACCCAGGAGGTCCATGCCCCTGATCGGCTTAGCCTATAACAGCTGGTTTTTCTGGGACGGCCGGACCGACAGTTTATGGTCTCAGGCCCTGGGGCCTATCGAGAACAGGTTGGAGCACGGTATTTCAAGGACCATGAGCGCTTTTATCATCAGCAAGTACTACCG
>JAWVYE010000480.1:0-1923 GCA_033722905.1 Desulfobulbales bacterium | reverse complement strand
CGGCGGGGGGATGGCGATATTTGCCACCGCGAATTTTGTCGGCTCCTCCCGCTGCGCTGTCTGCCATGAACTATTGACAGATAAAAACGGTAACGACATGACCATTTCCGGGCACTGGCGTTCGACCATGATGGCCAATGCTGCAATGGATCCGCTCTGGCAGGCAAAGGTCAGCTCCGAGGTCAAGCGCAACCCCGCCCTCAAACAGGTGATAGAGGAAAAATGCGCCAACTGCCACATGCCCATGGCATGGACCCAGGCCTATGCTGACGGCGAGGATCGCCTTGTTCTGGAAGAGGGTTTCTTAAGCCCAAAGAATGATCTCCATGCTGCGGCCATGGATGGTGTGTCCTGTTCACTCTGCCACCAGATCCAGGATGAAAACCTGGGGGAGATGAAAAGCTTCAGCGGTAAGTTCGTCATTGATACCGGCAGCAAAGGTCCTGCAAGAAAGATTTTCGGGCCCTATGAAAATCCGCTGCAGGAAGTAATGCAGAAAGGCATCGGTTTTACCCCGGCATTCGGGCCCCATACCAATGATGCGGCCCTGTGCGCCACCTGCCATACACTCTATACCCCCTATGTAGATGCCCAGGGAAACGTGGCCGGGGAATTCCCGGAACAGACTGTCTACCTGGAATGGCAAAACAGTGCTTTTGGTGTCAATGCCGGGCAGCGCTATGATATTGGCGAGAATCCGGGGCAGGGCAGAATCTGCCAGGAATGCCACATGCCCCATTCCGAGTCGGGCAGTGTATATATTGCCCGCTGGACCCCGCCCAAAGCGGAACGAAAAGATCATTTCTCCCAGCACCATTTTGTCGGCGGCAATGTTTTCATGCTCAATGTGCTGCAGGACAATATCGGCTCTCTGGGGCTTGCGGCTTCCACTGAAAAATTGGAGGACACCAAGGAGCGGACCATGCACCTGCTGCAGCAGGAAACCGCCCGTTTATCCCTGGCAGGCCTTGACCACAGGGGCAAGGAATTGCAAGCAGTGCTGCAGGTCAACAACCTGGCGGGTCATAAATTCCCCACCGGCATCCCGACCCGGCGCACCTGGGTGAATTTTACCGTGGCGGACGGCTCCGGGGAAGTATTCTTTGAATCGGGAAAACCGCTCCTTGACGGGCGCATCCAGGGCAATGATGCGGACAGCAACCCCCTGGGCTATGAGCCGCATTATAACGAGATCAGCCGGCCCGATCAGGTCCAGATATATGAGGGCGTCATGCTCAACACGGACAATGAGGTGACCCAGACCCTCCTGCGGGCTGCAAAATTCGCCAAGGACAACAGGCTGCTCCCCAAGGGGTATGACAAGGCTGCCGTGCCGGCTGATATAGCGGTCTTTGGCAGGGCACTTGCCGATGCAGATTTCACCGGCGGTTCGGACCAGGTGATCTACAGGATTAATACTGCGAACCGCCAGGGTCCCTTTACCGTTACGGCCAGGCTTCTTTTTACCGCGGTTTCCTATCCCTTTGTCAGGGACCTGGAGCAAGACCGGGAGCTCTATGAAGTAAAACGCTTTCTGCAGATGTATCGTTCTGCCGACAAGTTGCCGCAGGAGGTGGCTGCCATCCGGACGATACTGCAGTAGATGAAGGTCATGGGGACAGATTTAAAATCTGTCCCCGGTTTTCGTTAAATCTGTCCCCAGCGCTCTATTTACCGTGGAGGAAAGATCATGAACAAACGATATTGGCATATTTTTTTCACTGCCGTAATGGTCAGTCTGCTTATAATATATACCTGGGGATGTTCAAAAGAAGGGGAGCAGCCCGGTGCGGAGAAGGGCACCATCGACAAAATGACCGACCAGGCTGCCGAGACCGCGGTAAAAAAAATACGCACTCCCCAGGACAAGGCGCGAGCCCTCAATAATATTGGTGATGAACGGCTGGAGGAAATGGATAAAGT
>JAWVYE010000479.1:0-1934 GCA_033722905.1 Desulfobulbales bacterium | reverse complement strand
TAAAAGCACATAAAGTGGATATGGAGCCAAAAGACAACATATGCAAAGTGCAAATTGAATACCCCTGTCAATGGCTGTACAAAGTCATCGGTGCTGACCTTGAAAAACTGCGCCGGACCTTAATGGAAATAGCAGGTGATGATTCCGGCAGGATATCCTTTTCCAACAGCAGCCGTACAGGGAAATATCATTGCCTCAACCTCGAAATAACTGTCAGAAGTGAAGAAGAGCGTAATTTCATCTACATGCAGCTTAAATCACACCCCGCGGTTAAGATAGTATTATAGGACCGCAAACACCCTGCAAGAAGTGAGAATTCAAAGGGTGCCTGCCCCGCAAATCAGTATTCGCCCCGGGAAACAATTCCTGTTTCAGGAGCAATTGTAAACACTCATAAAGCAACTTTTTTCAAGCGGTACAGTAATTTGCAAAAGTCAGTCATTAGTGACACAATGCAGGCGTCACTTGAACCTGTTGCCCGATATTATTATTATATAGTAAACGTTCTGCTTCAGACCCTGGCTGTCTTCAGCAAACTCAGCCCAGTTTTAATTGCAATATTTTTATTAAACAACTTGACGAAACATTTAAAAAAATACAAAAATACATAAATTTTTTAAGCGATTTTTTAACAGACTGGCGTGGCTTAACTTTTCCAAAGAGGTCCCACTATGGATGCTGTATCATTGATACCAACACCGGATGCAATTCCGGTTCACTGGTTTTGGCTGCACCTTCTTCTCACTCTCACCACCTTTCTCCATTTCATGGCAATGAACATCATGCTGGGCACTGGCTTTATTGCCTTTGCTGCACCGTTCTGGCGAAAAACTAATATAATGGAACTGAACGGACACATAGCCAGAACACTGCCCTATTCCATTGCCTTTACGATAAACCTCGGCGTTGCCCCCCTGCTTTTTCTGCAGGTGCTCTACGGACAGTTCCTTTACACCAGTTCCATTCTCATGGCCGTTTACTGGCTGTCAATTGTCGGCATGCTGATAGTCAGTTATTACGCCGCTTACGTATACCGATACCTTGAAGACAGGGGCGGCCTCGGGCGACTTTATATCGGTGTTTCGCTCCTGTTGCTGCTGGGCGTCTCCTTCCTTTTCAGCAACAATATTTCGCTTATGCAAATGCCTGAAGTCTGGATCAGCTACTTTTCTGATCGGACCGGCTGGCTGCTGAATGTGGGAGATCCGGCCCTGATCCCCCGCTACCTTCATTTTATAGCCTCGGCAGTGGCTATCGGCGGCCTGGGGATCGCCCTTTATTTTGAGATCCGCAAGCGGCGTGGCGCCACCGACGGTGATGAGTGGATCAAACTCGGCAGTAACTGGTTTATGCTCGCGACCATTATCAACTTCGGTTTCGGCTTCTGGTTCCTGGGTGCACTCCCTGATTCTGCTTATGACCCGGCAACCCTCAGCGGTAAGATATTTTTCATTATGATTGTCGGCTCGGTTCTCACTATCATCCCGTCGGTTGCTTATGCTCAGATTGGCAGAATTATTCCTGCCGCTGCCTGGGCCCTTGCTACAGTTCTGCTCATGACCCTGGCCCGTGATGTCTTGAGGCTGAACTATCTCAAACCTTACTTCAGCCTGCCCGACCTGCCTTATGTCGCCCAGTACTCACCCTTCTTTGTCTTTCTGCTTGCCTTAGTGGGATGCATATATCTCGTCGGCTGGATGCTCAAAACAGTCTGGAACTCCAAGGAGGTCGCAAAATGAACTACCCGGTATGGCAGCTTGAATTCTTAGGCGGCGGTTTTCTTATTGCAGTAATCGCCATTGTTCATGTTTACATAGCGCAGTTTGCAGTGGGTGGCGGTCTCTTCCTGGTGCTGACGGAGCATCTCGCTCACAGAAGAAACGACCGGGGCATACTTGACTTTGTCCGCAAACACACAAAATTCTTCCTGCTCC
>JAWVYE010000478.1:0-1945 GCA_033722905.1 Desulfobulbales bacterium | reverse complement strand
TACTGCTCCTGGTCATCACTTCCCTGATGGTCAGTATCATCGTGAGTTTATCGGGTCTGGTGGGCTTTGTGGGATTGGTCATACCCCATATATTCAGGCAGATTGTCGGGCCCGATCATCGAATCCTGGTTCCGGCATGTCTGCTGGGAGGAGCCTCATATCTCATCCTGTGTGACCTTGTGGCCAGGACTGCAGGCTCATCAGGTGAAATGCCGGTGGGAATAATAACCGCCTTAATCGGGGCCCCTCTCTTTATCATCTTATTGCTGAGGCGGCGCCCATGAGCCATACTCTGGACATTGATTCCATATGGTTGCACTACAGAGATAAAATTGTCCTGTCAAATGTGTCGTTTGCTGTAAATAAGGGGGAGTTTTTTGTCATCATCGGGCCCAATGGTGCCGGCAAGACAAGTCTTCTGAAGATACTGGCGGGATTGGAAAAAATCCGGCAGGGAATGGTGCTGCTGCAGGGCAAGAACATTGAAACTTTCAACAGGCGATCCATTGCAAGGATTTTGGCGATTGTGCCCCAGCACATTGAGGTCAACTTTCCCTTCAGAGTTTCTGAAACCGTTATCATGGGCCGTACTCCGCATCTCGGCGTCCTCGGTTTGGAAGGCAGGAAAGATTTTCGTATTGCCCGGGAAGCTATGAGGTTCACCGATGTCTTGCACCTCGCCGACCGTAAACTTTATCAGTTGAGTGGCGGAGAATTGCAGCGTGTCATCATTGCCAGGGCCATATGTCAGCAGCCTGAAATAATTCTTCTTGATGAGCCGACAACCGCCCTTGATCCCGCCCACCAGCTGAACATTATGGATCTCATGGAAAAATTCCGCAGGAACCATAACACCACGATTATCATGGTTTCCCATGATCTGAACCTGGCTTCCATGTATGGTGACAGGCTGCTTCTGCTCAAGGATGGTAAGGTTGTTAAATCCGGTGATCCAAAGTCGGTGCTTGACAAACGGCTGCTTGAAGATAGCTATGGTTGTAAAATGCAGGTTGATGAAAGTCCCCTGGGACAGGCTGCCAGGGTAACCCCGATTCCGGCTAAATATCTCCATGATTATGAGCAGCAGCAGATAAAATAAAAAAACATGTTAATTCTTGGCGTGGATACAGGCGGCACATTTACCGATTTTGTCCTGCAGTCAGACTCGGGGCTGCAAACCTTCAAACTCCCATCAACCCCCGATGATCCCGCACGGGCCATCCTCCAGGGGCTGCATCACTTCTTCGGACACCAGCTCCCGCAAAACCTGGAGATCATCCATGGCAGCACCGTGGCTACAAATGCTTTTCTGGAACGCAAAGGGGCAAGAACTCTTCTTGTCACGACCCATGGGTTTGAGGATATTCTTTTTATAGGCCGCCAGAACAGAGGCAAACTCTACGATTTTAATATTGCACGTCCGGCAGAAATTATTCCCGGTGACCAGGTTGCCGGTGTTAAGGAGAGGGTACTGTTTGACGGGTCGGTATTGAGAGAGTTGGGGAAAACGGCTGGCAAGCGGCTGCGGCAAATCTGCCGGGCAGAAAAAATAGAATCCGTTGCTGTCTGCCTCCTCCATTCCTATGCAAATGGTACCCATGAACAGGCTGTTAAAAAAGAGCTTGCCGGCCTGGACATTCCCCTGACCCTTTCCTCTGAGATAATGCCCGAGTTCAGGGAATACGAGCGTTTGACCACGACCCTTATCAATGCATACCTCGGGCCGGTGGTTTCTTCTTATATAAAAAGTCTTCTATCTCAGCTTGGCCGTGTTACCCTGAACATCCAGCAGTCAAATGGCGGTATTCTGCCGGCAGCCGGTATTGAAAAGCGGGCCATTAATACAATCCTTTCCGGTCCGGCGGGAGGGGTGCACGGAGCGCATCAGGTAGCTGCGGAGACCGGTTTTGCCAGGATTATTACCTTTGATATGGGAGGAACATCC
>JAWVYE010000477.1:0-1948 GCA_033722905.1 Desulfobulbales bacterium | reverse complement strand
GGCAGCCAGCCATCTGGTCATCAGGGCATCATACGGGTTATCCAATGAGGAACGCCTGCGCGGTATATACCGGGTGGATGAAGGGGTGATCGGCAAGGTTTTCAGGTCCGGGTACCCATTTGTGGTTCCTGATGTCCATTCCGAACCCCTGTTCCTGAACCGGACCGGCTCCCGCAAGAAACTGCCGAAAGGCGAGATATCCTTTATCGGTGTGCCCGTGGTTTTGCTCGAGAAGCCGGTGGGCGTGTTAACAGTGGATCGCCTCTTTGATGCGGATGTTTCCTTTGAGGAGGATATCAGGTTCCTGACAGTGGTAGCCATGCTTATCGGCCAGTTCCTCAACCTCCATGAAGCTATTGTCAGCAAGGAAAAACACCTGATAGAGGAAAACATCTCCTTGAAAGCAGAGCTGCGCAGCAAGTTCAGCAGGCATAATATTATCGGCCAGAGCAAAATCATGCAGGAGGTCTTCAAACAGATTGACAAGGTTGCCCCGAGCAGAGCGACCACTCTTTTACTGGGGGAGTCGGGCACCGGCAAAGAACTGGTGGCCAGGGCTATACACCAGGCGAGCCGGCGCCAGGAAGGCCCCTTTATCAAAGTCAACTGTGCTGCTCTGCCGGAAACACTGCTGGAAAGCGAATTGTTCGGCCATGAAAAAGGCGCTTTTACCGGGGCGTTGGAGGCCAAGAAAGGGCGGTTTGAGCTGGCTGACGGCGGCACCCTTTTTCTGGACGAAATCGGCGAACTCAACCTGCCCTTACAGGCCAAACTGCTCAGGGTCCTGCAGGAAAAACAGTTTGAACGGCTGGGCGGCACCAACACCCTGACCGTGGATGTGCGGGTAATTGCCGCCACCAACAGGAGCCTTGAGCAGGCGGTGACCGAGAATACATTTCGGGAAGACCTCTACTACCGGCTCAATGTCGTTCCTATAATACTCCCTCCCTTAAGGGAAAGACGGGAGGATATCCCTTTACTTCTTGAAAATTTCCTGAAAGAAAGTAATGCCAGCAATGCCCGTGAGGTCCGGATTTCAAAGCCTGTCATGGAGTTCATGATGGCCTATAACTGGCCGGGCAATGTCAGAGAGCTGCAAAACCTTATCGAAAGGCTTGTCATCATGTCTGACAACAAAGCAGTCAGGATGGAGGACTTGCCGTCCTATATGCTTATTGAGCCTGAGGCAGAAATACCTGTAAAGCCTGAACCTGCAGCTGAAGCAACTTTTCCAGGGAGAAGCATGGCAAGGCCGCGCCCTTTAAAGGAAATAGAGCGTCAAGAGATAGAGGCAGCATTGAAGAGGCACGGCTGGGTTCAGGCCAGGGCGGCCCGTGAACTTGGACTTACCCAGCGGCAGATCGGTTATAAGATAAAGAAATACGGCATACAAGAGCCCGATTATTTTTGAAATTCTCACCTTATAATTCCGGTATAATTCCGGGGACACCATACTTAATTATTCATGCAAATAATTTTGGGGACACCATACTTAATTATTAATCAATCTGGCTATTATTCAATCCCCGAGTCTGTCAATAAAGTTCCCGAGTTTTTCATGGAAGACAAAGTCGGCAATGTCATCGAGAGGCGTGTCCGACTGGGTTATGATTGCCAGGGTGGCTCCGTTCTGCTTTGCGAGCAGCGGAAAAGACGCTGCGGGCTGAACCAGCAGGGTTGAACCGGCAGCGATCAGCATGTCGCAGGATAAAGCCAGGTCCTGGGCCCGCTCCAGGTCTTGCGGCACCAGACTCTGCCCGAATGAGATCGTGTTGGGTTTCAGCAGTCCGCCGCATTTGCCGCACAGGGGCGCACCGTTATCCAGATCGAGATCATCCAGGGTCTCATGGGCCGGGGTGATATCATTGCACTCCAGGCAGACAACCTCCAGGTTGGTGCCATGGATATTGACCAGTATCTGTTTGGGAAGCCCGCTCTTCTCATGCAG
>JAWVYE010000476.1:0-1962 GCA_033722905.1 Desulfobulbales bacterium | reverse complement strand
GCAGTAAGCGGCAGCGGGAATTCCCCTTTGGCAAATGCTGCGAACGTTGAATACGATAATGCAGCTTTAAAAAGATGGCCGCTTCTGTCAGACTCATCAATGAGTGATTGATAGGGAAATCCCGGGGGCCCGTCAATATCATCCAGATCTTTAAAAAAATATCTGTAGCCAAGGGTGACATCAAAACTTTCCGCCATACTGTATGTTCCTGCTATATCAAATATAAAATAATCACCGATGTCTCTTTCTACCTCCGTTTCGTTTCTTGTAATCGGGTTATCTACTGTATCAGGTATCCTTAGTTTGACATCGTCCGGAAACAAGAGCCGGTATTCAAATGAGGCGCTGAGGACCCAGTCCTTAATAGCGATATAATCATTCTGCAGAATGCCTATCAATCCCCAGGCGCCATTGCCGAACCCCCTGTCCACAAGGCTGGCCGGGTTGTCTATCTCTCCGGTTGGGAACCTGACACCCCCTGTAAACGCCAGCTGCCACTTCTCGTTCTTAAAGTACTGGTATTTCATCCCAGCCTGGATATCCTGGATTCCATGATCGGACCAGGTTTCGAACCGGGTATAACCGTATCCGGGAATATCCACTGTGCCGTCTTTATCAACATCCAGGCCGCCCATCAATAGGTCCTGGATATCCTCATTGTCCAGAGGAACTCCGCCAGGCAAAAAGGGTACACCGTAAGGGTCATCCGGCGTGCCGAAGAAAGGATTCTTGCCGACCGTGGCCGTGCTGGTATCAAGATCGGCCTTCACTTTCCTCTCTTGATATGCATATGGAATAACAATGCCGATGGACAGTTTATCAGTCAGGCCGTATTGATAACTGATTTTGTATTCCCGTACATTAAGTTCAAAATCAGTCACACTGTTGCCCACAGTTGCGCTGCCGTCGGGCATGGGGCCGCCAAGGGACTCTTCCAGCAACTGCAGAGCCGGAAAGATGAAGGCGTCAAGCCTCGCATTAAAATTAACAGCAATGCTCTCTTCATCGCCATCCTCATTAAAGCGGGTATCAATGGGCAGGTAATATGCCGCCTGCAGATTGATCCGGTGCCTCCCCTTGGGAAGGACCGCTGCACTTGCGGCATAGGAGCTTGCAGCAGAGCATAAAAGATACAGGCAAAGGACAATAAAGCAGTTCATTGGTCTGATCACGGCAAAACCTCCAGTTTATTCTTATTATTATCAACAGTTGCTATTTACACATATCATTCTGTCTTTACAACCACTATGGTCAAGTCGTCGTGCTGCTCGGCATCACCCACGAATCGGGTGACGTCGGCCATGAGCTGCCGCAAAAATGCATGGGCGTCAAGCTGACAATTCTGGTTGATCACCTCCATGAATCTGTCAAAGCCGTACATGTCGCCGGCCTCATTCATGGCCTCGACAATACCGTCGGTGTAGAGAACCACCGTATCCCCGCTATTCATTGTCAGCACTGTTTCCCGGTAATCGCAATCATCGACAATACCCAGGGGGAACCTGTCGCCGTCGGTATCAATATATGAGGGTTCTGCGGAGCGGCCGGAGCAGATTATCGGCTGCGTCTGGCCGGCGTTGACAATGGTCATGGATTTCTCAAGGGGATCCAGCAGGGCATAGACAAGGGCAACAAACATACCCTTCTTCACATCATACTTGAGGCGCCTGTTGCCCTGCAGTACCATGTCACTGACAGAAGCTTCCGGATCGGCAAGGACCCGGAAGATTGAGCGGGCCGCCGCCATGACCAGGGCGCCGGAGACAGCTTTGCCCGCTACGTCGCCGACAATAATGCCGAGTTTTTTCTTTTCTTCGGATCCTGTCTCGATAAAATCATAAAAATCCCCGCCCACTTCACGGGCTGGATAGGAGCTTGCTGCAATGGTATATCCCTCAACTTCAGGAGACTCTTCCGGCAGCATGCTGACCTGAATGTCATGGGCAATCTTGAGCTCTTCCT
>JAWVYE010000475.1:0-1970 GCA_033722905.1 Desulfobulbales bacterium | reverse complement strand
CCCAAAGCAGTCAGTATGCGCATAGCGCTCAGAATACCGTTGTTGAGTGCTTCCCTGACCTTGTTGTCCGCCTCCAGAATATTGCCCACCGGTTTCAATGTCACAAGCTGCAGCTCCCACTGTGAGGTCTGGGCCTTGGGCACAAAGAGCATGACATGGCCGTCCTCATAAACTGCCAGGTCAGCTGGATGTTCCGGTCTGCCATCCATCCTGCTGTTATTGCGGACAGCCGCAATATAGTCAGCAAAGAAACCGGAGCCGTGCACTTCATGATACAGCCTGACAAATTCTTCCACCTGGTCACCGCAACTGTAGGAGGGTATAACCCTGTTGCCTGAATCTGCTGCAACCTCTTTTGGGACCATGGCGTACTGCTGATGGACCTGCTGATGGGAGGCATGCAGGCGGTAGCCGCTGGCGGCAAAATCAAAGCCGTAGTTCCAGCCCCAGAGAGTGGCGTCAAACTGCAGCTGTGAGCTGCCCTGCCTGGCAACCTCTGCGGCAACCTCCTGCCTGAGGGTTTCCAGTTCAGCCAACGTCATGCATCTGCGCCTGATATTCACCTGTATGCCAAGCTGTTCAGCAAGCCTGACATAGGTGCGCTGGTAATACAGGTGCCGAAGCCCATCGAAATCATAATCAGAGAGCTCGTCGATAGAGTAGCGCACCAGGTCATCGGCAATGTTTGATGCATAGTGGCCCCAGGGGATATAGCTGTTGCTCCGCAGGTATTCGAAAACATGGCTGTCGGCTTCCTCTGGCCATTCACCCACTATGGTGCTGCCGCCCTGGACACCTGGCCGCAGCACCATTACTTCCTTGTAGATATCGGGCAGGTAACTGTTGTTGACCAGTATTTCAAACAGGTCATGGTTGATTATCTTTGGCACGGCCCTGCCGCCGGCATCATTTTCATAGCGCAGCCCCACCGGGGTTTCTCCCTGCTCGTCATAGACAAATTCACAGGCCAGCTCCGCGAGCCTCACGAGGTCTTCAGGGTCGGAGGAGTTCGCTGCCAGAGCCAGCAGCACGGTTGCAGGCAGGTCGGCAAAGGCCTCGTTTAGTATATCTTTGGCACCGCCCCTGCCGCAGCGCAGCAGTTTGCTTAAATAATCGGTCATCGAAACCGGAGCAGGAGGCACCAGTTCAATGGCCAGCGGATCAGCGGCCCTGCCGTCGGCCCAGCTTTTATCAATATAGGTGGTGCCCCGGAAAGGAAACGGGTTGGGAATCTCGTATATCCAGGTGGACTGCCCCACCTCAACATCAGCCTCGGGAAAGTTTTTCGTATTATCCACCGGGTTGTCGGCAGCATCGAGCCCCAGCGTGGCAAAAAAATCCTGTTCCCGCAGGTTGGCCACTTTAAATGACGGTTTATGGATGCCGTAAATAAATTTCCCTTCGGGGGTCACACAGGTACGCAGCTTCATAAAATTGTTCATTCCCAATGATATAGGCATCAAATGCCTTGAAAATTATAGGCTCTATATAATATCCTACATCATTAATTAGTTACCTGTATTGACCCAAAATTGCACCATTTTAATAAAAGAGTACACCGGTATTTTCCAGAAAAATAGAGCTGGCCATGAGTTTTCAGATTATTTTTATTTTTTTATTTATGCTTGCCGTTGTTTTCGGCGCCATCTTCTACCTCCTGCATTGTTTAAAGAAAAAGAAACAGCTCGCGGCCCTGGCCGGTCTTTTCTGCCTGGCCATGGGCTTATTCCTGCTGATTCTCGACCTGGTGCTCATCACCTTCACCCAGGGACCGCAGCATATACCTGATTATCTCCTGTTCAACAGGCTGGTGTCCGATACCGGTTTTGCCGGCAGATGGATGCTGACGATCTATCTTTTTTTCAGCACCGGTCTTATCATCGCAGTTTATCTGCTTGCCAGGAACCTGGTTAGCAAGTTAAATAAGAGACAATCCGTAAAATAACGTTAATTTGCAGCATCTCCATGAT
>JAWVYE010000474.1:0-1970 GCA_033722905.1 Desulfobulbales bacterium | reverse complement strand
GCTTTTCCATGGCCAGCAGTTCGGGCACAATCTGGAAACTTGGAACAGCGGAAGTGATCCCTGCCGACCATAACATCACCTGTTTCAAAAAATCTCTTCGGTCCATGAACAGCCCCTCTATTTATGGTTTAATGACATAGAAAAAGTATAACACGAAAATTACTTTTCAAAAAGGATATGGAGTTATGGTTTTTTGTGCTCCATCTTGTCCTGTATTTTATCATATATTTCAGGATACAGCTTTTTGGCGCAGCCTGGACAGATGGAGTAGGAAAACTGCGTTCCTGAGTGTTCGCTGATGTATCTTTCCAGGTTCTGCCAGTAGCCCTGGTCGTCCCTGATGTTCTTGCAGGAACTGCAGATCGGCAGCAGGCCGCTCAACTGTTTGACCTCACCCAGCGCCTTCTCAAGCTGGATGATGGCCTCTTCCCGGTCAGACTCTTCCTGGCGCAGGCGGTTATGGGCCAGGAACATGCCGAATAACCCCAGGGCCCATATAAGAAAATAGGCGCCGCTCAGGGAGATTATGCTGATATTGCGGGAGGCTATCATTTCTTCCGCCGGGGTGGTTATGCTGATGCCGCCATTTATGTCCCCCACTTTTACCCCATATTTACCATGGCATTTCAGACAGGCTTCTTCGACATACAGGGGGGCCATATACTTAAATGACTTGTCCCCGGAGAATGATTCAACAACTTCAAAGAATTCTCTTGTGCCGTTGCTAAAGGCGGTAAGGGCTTTTTTTTCCCAGTCGTCAGCCCTGTTTTCCGGCCGCAGGGGGTTGAGGCTGGTGATATGGACACGGAAGTCTCCCTGCTGCTCGGCAATCCGGCCGATCTGGCGGGTCATATAGGCAGGGTTGATTTTGGTTAACCTGATGCCCTCAAGGGTTGTCACATCGCGTAAGGGGTCGTCAAGGTAAGGATTGGGCTTGGTCTCTTCTGTGATAGCAACGTAGACACCGCCATGCATGGCATTCCAGAATCTGGTCAGGATGAATTCTTCGAAAAAAGTGCGGGACTGGTGGCTGGCCTGGATATTGGTCTGCGTAAGCTCGGCATTGATATTCCAGATGAGCAGACTGGCCAGAACAACGGTCCAGGCAATGGCCGCTGCCAGGGATATCTGCAGGATGGTCTTTCCTCTCAGGATATTCATATATGTCCTCCAAAATTAATTGGAAGTGCAGCATCCCCATACATACACCAGAGGATAATGGTGTATGATACAGGTGCTGCAAGTAACCGGTTAACACCTGATCTGCCATGGCACCTGCTATTTATATAGAGCGGTTTGCTCTATTTTTCAACGTATAATTAGGGCATGAGCTGTTCATGGCCGGTCCTGTAAATTGTCAGGAATGGCAGTTGTGGGCAGCAGCAGCAGGCAGCTGATTTATACATAACAATCCGGTCCTCAGTTATTTGTGCCGCATTGCCATGGCATGCAGTCCATGCCCGCAATGCCTGGCAGGAATAAGGGCTGCCGGGAAAACTTTTTTATTGTTGTTCAGACTGCTTTCAGTGATCTTCTCGCAACAATTGGGATTCTGTTCAGGTCCACGGTTGGTATGAACCTGTTACAGGAATATGCTGATGGCATCCCGGGACGTTCTGTGCTATAATATCATATAATCACGCATACTGTTCGGCACAATATTTTTCTGTTTTATCAGGTAGTTGCCAGATAATTTATCAGATAATCCGGTTAGCTGCCTGGCGGGGAGGTACTTGGGCCGTTTCATTAAGAATTAGCGGCAAAATAAAGAAACAAATGCTTTTTTACAGGGAGAAACGATATGAATACAAGAACACTATTGGTAGTAACAGCCGTTATTATCGGGCTTATTTCCTGCACAACCTATAAAACGAAATACGTGGGGTTCCGGCCGGCCGGGGACTATCCCAACAGCCGAATTGCCGGCGGGTTGACGGTTGGCGCCGAAGCTTTTGCCGACCGGGCGGCAG
>JAWVYE010000473.1:0-1981 GCA_033722905.1 Desulfobulbales bacterium | reverse complement strand
GCATGAGTTGCAGATAGTCAACTACAACCAGGCCGATATTGTGTTCAGTTTTTAAACGTCTTGCTTTGGCACGCATCTCCAGCACGCCAATGGCGGGAGAGTCATCAATGAAAATCGGTGCATCAGAGAGAATGCCGGTGGCCCTGGCGAGTTTTGGCCAGTCGGGATCACGTATCTGGCCGGTACGCAGGTCTTGGGAATCAACCCTGCTGACAGAGCAAAGCATACGCATGCCAAGTTGCTCCTTGGACATTTCCAGGCTGAAAACCGCGACTGGGACCTTGTTGACTATTGAGGCGTTCTGAACGATGTTCATGGCCAGGGCGGTTTTGCCCATACTCGGCCTTCCGGCCAGAATGATCAGATCAGAAGGCTGCAGTCCTGAGGTTATCCGGTCAAGGTCGTCATAACCTGTCGGCACTCCGGTTACGAGCTCTTTCCTTTCCGCCAGTCTTTCAACCCGTTTGAATGTCTCGGGGATGATTTTGCTTATGGCCTGGAAATCCTGACTGCTCTTGCTATTGGAAATCTCATAGATATTCTGCTCTGCATCATCAACAAGGCTGTCGATATCATCCTGTTCCTCATAACAGCGCAATGCTATATCAGTGCATGTCTGGATAAGGTGGCGCAGTATGGATTTTGCCCTGATTATCTGGGCATAGTAAATGATATTTGCCGCCACAGGGACAATATCGGTAAGATTGGCAAGATAGGCGGGCCCGCCTATTGCATCCAGCTTGTTCCTGTCTTTTAATGCATTGGTGACCGTTATTATATCCTGGGGCTCATTTTTTTCGAATAAAGCCACCATTGCCATAAAGATTGTTTTGTGGGCATCGCGGTAAAAGTCATCCGGTGTTATCAGTTCAAGGACCTTTACCAGAGCACCCTGCTGCAGCAGTATGGAACCCAGGACGCATTGCTCAGCCTCAAGGTTCTGGGGCGGTAACCGATGCGGATCAGCGGGTGTTCTCGGCATTGATGCTGTCATGTCAGCTTCCATGGCCCGGGCACCCTTTTTCATTATAATTATTCAGTCTCCAATGGAACAACATGAACAGATACTTCCGTTGTCGTCTGGTAACCGACCTTTACAGGGACTAGAACTTCACCAAGGGTCTTGATAGGCTCAGTAAGAATAATATTTTTCTTTTTAACATGAATGTCGTTTTCAGCCAGTTTTTCAGCAATATCCGCAGCAGTTACAGAGCCGAAAAGCCTTTCCTCCTCGCCCACCCGGTGTTCTATGGTAATGGTGGTGCCGGCTATTTTTTTCGATAGTGATTCGGATTCCTGACGCATTTTTTCCTTTCTGGCTTCGATGGCGGCCTTCTCCTGTTCAAGCTGGGCCAGATTTGCCTTATTGGCGATCACAGCAATCTTCTTGGGAATGAGATAATTGCGTGCATAGCCTGGTTTGACTGTTACAATATCTCCCTCTTCACCTAGGGTTTCAACGGTTTGTTTAAGAATAAGTTCCATTTTTCTACCTCAAGTAATTCCTTTTAACAGTAAATATGTATCTTATTAGCCTGACCCGTAACAAGGTGATCAGGCTGAAATATTCGGGTTGTCACCCGCCTGGTTCAGCTTTCTGAAGTCAGCCCAGACATCGACCAGACCGAGAAATGATAATACGATGATGCCATAGGTTTGAATGAAGATCAATGCATAAATAAAGATACGGATTAACCTGGGAACCGACCATCTTTTTAAAAGGCTTGCAGCTATGGCCAGGCCCTGAAAAAAATATATGGTACAACATATAATTAAACCATTCAGACCCAGCAGGCTCAATGGTTGCGGCAATAACAGGAAAATTGCTCCGGAAAGAACAACAAGCCAGACAAAAGACTCTGGCAATTTCCATTCATTATAATCAGGCCAAAAAAGCAGTTTCGTGTCCTTTTGCCTGAGCAGCCAACTGCCGAGCACCAGATTCAGCCAGGCAGTGCCCAAAAGTGCGGAAACCAGCAGG
>JAWVYE010000472.1:0-1981 GCA_033722905.1 Desulfobulbales bacterium | reverse complement strand
TGTTTTCGGCGGCCTGACTGCAGCCTCCCTTTTCTGTACTGTTTTCGGTGAAGATGACCTGGCCGGTCATTATCAGCGTGTGGCCTCCGAGATCCGCGATGCTGCCTCACGCTATCTCTGGCGCTCTGATTTAAACCGTTTCTGCCGGATGGTTTCCAGGGATGACAATGGCGACCTGGTGTATGATGATACCTGTGATGCAAGCCTTTGGGGTCTTTTTGCCTTTGGTCTGTATGATGCCCATGATGACCGTATCATTGCCACAATGAATGCGCTGCGTGATACTCTATGGCTCAAGACCGATGTGGGCGGCCTGGCCCGCTATGCAGGAGACAAGTATCACCAGGTTGACTCTGGTTTTCCCGGTAATCCCTGGTTTATCTGTACCCTCTGGCTTGCGGATCATTTAACGGGCCTGGCCCGCACTGAAAAGGAACTGGAAGAGCCGATGCAGATCCTGCAATGGGTTGCCGACCATGCATTGCCCTCAGGAATCCTTGCAGAACAGGTGCACCCTGTTTCCGGCAAGCCCCTTTCAGTTTCGCCGCTGACATGGAGTCATGCGACCTATGTGGCCACGACCAGGAGGATCATGCGAAAAATATCCAGAATGCAACAATGCCCCGAATGCGATCATTCGAGGGATGCCATTATACCCGGGGATGACTGGTTGACGAAACTTTACAGCATGGCCTGTAATACAATACACGGCATCTGCAGTGTTAAATAAAATTTGGAGCATTTCATGTCTCGGAAAATAGGTTTTATAGGCTTGGGGATCATGGGGCAGCCCATGGCTGCGAATATAAAAAAGTCCGGTTATGAATTGATGGTCTACAACAGGACCCGGGAAAGAACCCGGCCCCTTGCCGAGGCCGGTTGCTCTGTGGCTTCCTCACCTGCGGAGCTGTGCGCCTGGGCCGATAGTATCATTTTCATGCTGACCGGTCCCGAGGCCATTGATGCAGTCCTGTATGCAACGGACGGTATATTATCAACAAGTACAGCAGGCAAAATAATCATAAACATGAGTACCGTGTCTCCAGCTTATACCCGGAACCTCAGTAAATGCCTGGCATCTGTCGACTCTGTTTTCATTGATGCCCCTGTTTCTGGTTCAAAAGTACCGGCCATTGACGGGACATTGATCATATTGGCAGGCGGTCCGCAAGATGCGGTTCAGAGGCTGGAGCCACTGTTTCTTACCATGGGGCAGAAAATAATTTATTGCGGTGAGGTCGGCCAGGGCTCCGCGATGAAAATGACCGTCAATCTACTCCTGGCCCTGCTGGTTGAAGGATTATGTGAATCTTTAAATCTTGCCAATAAATTAAACCTCGACACCGGTATGGTTTTGCACTCCATCCTGGACAGCCATCTCGGCTGCGGTTTATTCAGGTTGAAAAGCGACATGTTGCAGCAGAATGAATTTCCGGTGCAGTTTCCCCTGAAGCATATGGTAAAGGATCTGCGTTTTGTCCTGCAAGCTGCTGATGAAGCCGGCGCAGCAGTACCTGCCGGTCATACTGTCTTTCAGGTCTATAGGCAGGGAGTCGGACACGGCAACGGCGAGCTCGACTTTGCGGCAGTGAAAAGAACCCTTGAAACATTGAACGACAAATACTTGTAACGGAAAATAGCCAATGGAAAATAAAGAATTCAATGCCCTGGTTGTTGAAGAAATAAGACCCGATACCTTTGCAGGGGATATTCAACCTCAGAAAATATCAGACCTGCCTGATGGTGATCTGCTTATCAGGGTCCATTACTCATCACTCAACTACAAGGATGCCCTGTCAGCATCGGGCAATCGCGGTGTTACCAGACATTACCCGCATGTACCCGGAATAGATGCTGCTGGAATTGTTGCAGAAAGCAGCAGCCCCGAATTCACAGCAGGCGACCGGGTAATAGCTTCCGGCTTTGACATCGGCATGAACACCTCAGGCGGCTTTGGCCAGTATATCCGGGTCCCTGCGGC
>JAWVYE010000471.1:0-1982 GCA_033722905.1 Desulfobulbales bacterium | reverse complement strand
TTTATCCGCGCTTATGAAGACAGGCAGCTTGAAGTAATGCTTCATGAGATCAGGGATTTACAGTACCGCATGAAGGCCTGCCATAAAGAATTCAAATAAGGTGTGCACCGGTTGGGCCGCCCCGGAATTAATTATTATTGTCCCCGGGATTGCCAGGTTTGGCGGCAGCCTCCCCCGGATATCTGATAAGCATTATGCCGTGTTTCTTGAAAAGCGTTTCGAATTCTGCGCCATCGTGCAGACGAGATGAATTGGTCAGGACAGTGTCGCCTGCCTGCGGGGCCCGGACTTCGGTAAGCATTTCAGCGTAAACATTAAATGACGGGTGGGCAATATTCCATTTGACCACCCGTAATCCGTCTTTTTTTGCCAGCAGGGCAGCTGATTTTATGGGCTGCTGCAGAATATTTCCCAGTGCCGGCAGGATGAGAAAATTTATCATACTCACAAACAGTAAGCCCAATACGCTGTATTTCACCGGTGCTGGAACAGGCTGAATAAAGGTCAGGGCCGCCAGCAGAAGAAATACCGCTCCCAGTGTGCCTTTGTAAAAAGAATCAAAATAGGCTGCTCCGCCTGTAACAATATTTCGTACGAACTCATTTTCAACAGAGCCCAAAATATAAGGGGTCAGATACGGCAGGATCAACAAAGAGGCAATGAATAAAAGCGGCCAGAGAAAAAGATTGAATGATTGGCGAAACATATCTGCAGCCCTGGCCATGATAATGAACAGCGGCGGAAAGCAATAGGCAAGGGCAAAAACGGTTTTCGGCTGCACCAGCGGAATCAGGAGAAAAGCCAGAAAAAACCAGAGAATTGCAAACTTCATCAAATCGTCGGCCAAGAGTTTCCTGCCCTGGAGAATGGTTGTGAAGAGTATGCCGCTGAAGGGCAGCATTCCGATGAATATAAAAAACAGGTAGGTGTAATAGGGCAGGGAGGAACCAATGAGTTTTGCATTTAGATCCTCCGGCCTTGATAACAGGAGCAGATCACTGAGAAAGGCCTCGCCGTGCAGCAGGTATTCTCCCAGGTACCACGGTATGAGGATAAGACCGAAAACTATCATGCCCACCGGGTTGAAAAACAGTGCCAGAAGGCTGCGCCATTGCTTTTTGGCGCCGAAGAAGGTCAAGCTGACGGCAAGAGGCAGCAGCAGGGCGATGGAGCCTTTTGTCAGGATGCCCAGGGCCGCAAACATGAATGTCCAGTATATATGCCTTCTGTTGCCCGTATCATAAAACCTGTAAATATTTAATAAGGTCAAAGAGAGGAAAAGGTTGAGCAGGGCTTCCGGGGTGGCAGCCCTGCCGATAAGAGTGATGAGAAGTGAAGCACCCATGAAAAGAGCAGCATGCCATGCCGTCCTGGTATCATAGTAACGCCTGGTAAAAAGAAAGATGGAAAAAATCCAGAGAAGGGCCGCTATGGCAGAAGGCAGCCGCAGACCGAACTCATTGAGCCCCAGGACTTTAATGCTTGCCGCCTGGGCCCAGTAAAAAAGCGGGGGTTTATGGAAAAAAGGCATGCCGTTCAGGAATGCGGTGGTAAAGTCCCTGTTCGCCACCATTTCCCTGGTCACTTCACTGTATACCCCCTCGTCGGCATCAAAGAGCGGCACATGCCCTAAATGGGCGAAGAAACCCAGGAACAGGAGGAGAAATAACACCGGCAGGTGCTTTGAGATGCTAAATTGTTTTGGCTTCATAGAGTCTGGGCATCAGCTTTCGGGACAATCATAATTCAGATACTTTGATGGGATCTGCAGTGCCAAGTGTTCCATGGGCCAGAGCAAGGTGGCCAATGGAGTTCCATTCGATGCCTAAAAGTCTGCAGCCGTAAGAATCTATGGCAACAGGGTCGTAAGCTGCGGCAAGGCGGTTTGGCGGAGGGTCACAGGTGGGGCCCCAGAGATGCGCCTCCTGCATGCCGATGGTGGCATCAAGCAGGGTGAAGTCAGGGGTCCTGTAACAGTTCAG
>JAWVYE010000470.1:0-1984 GCA_033722905.1 Desulfobulbales bacterium | reverse complement strand
TCTTTTTGTTGAAATCAAAGACGGCGCCCAGGGCCCGTGACATGTTCAGATCATTGGCAAGGGCCCCGCAGAAACGCTCTTCCATGTCAGAAAGATATGCTGCCACCTTGGGATGGGGCAGGCCAGGAGGCAGGCAGAGCAGCTTCTGGGTGAACTCGTCCAGTCTCCGTAAGTTCTTCCTGGCCTCATTGAGCTTTTTAAAGGAGAAATGCAGAGGCTTCCGGTAATGGGTCGCCAGGAGAAGCAACCTGACTTCCCTGCCGGTGTACCCCTGGTCGAGCAGGTCCTTTAAGGTGAGCAGGTTTTTGTTTTCAGCAGACATTTTTTTGCCTTCCACCAGGAGCTGCTCGGAATGAAGCCAGTAGTTGGCCAGCGGTTTGCCGGACAGAGCCTCTGCGATGGCAATCTCGTTTTCGTGATGCGGGAAGATGAGGTCGCGGCCGCTGGTATGAATATCAATGGTCTCACCAAGATAGTGGGTTGACATCGCAGCACATTCGATATGCCAGCCGGGCCGGACATTGCCCCATTCAGTCTTATGGAATATGCCCTGCTTCAGCTCGGACAGGGTTGAGCGCTTCAGCAGGGTGAAGTCCACCGGGCTTTCTTTTTCGTAATCGTCAAGATCAACGGTTTTGCCGATCTGTATTTTGCTGAGATCTACTCCCGAGAGTTTGCCGTAGCGCTTGAATTTCGAGATATCAAAATAAATGGAGCCATGCTTTTCATAGGCGTAGCCTTTTTCAATTAGCTTGGCTGTAATATCTATCATGGCATCCACATGCTGGGATGCCCTGGGCAGGCCGGTGGCTTTTTTTATCCTGAGGGCGTCCATGTCCGCTTTAAATTCCCTGATATAGGCATCGGTAAACTGGGCCAGCGGCTGCTTGGATTGTTCTGCACCGAGGATGGTGTTGTCGTCCAGGTCGGTGAAGTTCATATAGAAGTGGACATTAAAGCCTTTGCTCTCCAGAACACGGTGTATCAGGTCGGCGACAATAAAACGGCGGCAGTGGGAAAGATTTGCATGTTCATGGGCAGTGGGGCCGCAGGCATAAAAGGTCACCTTTTTGTTGGCAATGGGCCGGAAGATCTCCTTCTTTTTGCTGAGGCTGTTGTGAAAACGCAGCTGCTCTTCAGGGCCGGTTTCTTCCTTGACATCCTCCTTGGCTGTAAACAGGGTGGTGCTCAGGTATTTTTCGCCGCCGTCGGGCAGGATCACCACAATGACCCCTTCTTTAATCTGCTCCGCCCTGGTTAATGCAGCACACATTGCCGCCCCGGAACTCATGCCGACAAAGATGCCCTCCCGGTGCGCCAGTTCCCTTGACATTTTAAATGATTCGTCATCCGGGATATTGATGATCTGAAACGGCATATTTTTGTCAAAAATTCCCGGCTTGTAGGACTCTTTCATGTTTTTGAGTCCCTGCAGTTTATGGCCCAGGAACGGTTCAACCGCCGTCACCCTGACCTCGGGATGTTTTTCTGAAAAATATTTACAGAGCCCCATGGCCGTACCGGTTGTGCCCAGCGTTGCTATGACATCGGTTACCGTGCCCTTGGTCTGCTCCCATATCTCAGGCCCTGTCGTCCGGTAATGGACCTGCCAGTTTGCCTCATTGTTGAACTGGTCGGTCAGGAAATAGCGGTCAGGATGTTCCCTGGCCATGACATAAGCCTGTTCAATCGCACCGTCCGTGCTTTTTTTGGCCGGCGTCAGAAGGATCTCAGCACCATAAGCCTCCATGATCATACGGCGCTCAATACTTGCTGATTCCGGCATGACAAGTTGGCATCTGTAGCCTTTGACTGCGCAAACCATAGCCAGGCCGATCCCGGTATTGCCGCTGGTTGCCTCCAGGACGATCTGGTCAGGTTTGAGCTCACCGCTTTGTTCAGCAGTTTCTATCATCGAAAGGGCAATGCGGTCTTTCACCGAGCCGCCTGGGTTGAATGCTTCGAGTTTGGCGAAAATTTTTAC
>JAWVYE010000469.1:0-1988 GCA_033722905.1 Desulfobulbales bacterium | reverse complement strand
GGGGCAGGGCCACGGTGAGGATGACAACCGATGAGATTATGGCGTTGACCAGGGGGTAGTATTATGCACGGTTCGAAGGTCCTGGTTGACAGCAACGTCCTTCTTGATATCCTGCAGGAGGATGTTATGTGGTTCGGCTGGTCTTCAAGCAGGCTTGCTGCTTATGCCGAAGAAAGCATGCTCTGTATCAACCCGGTGATATATGCGGAGATCTCCATAGGGTTTTCAAGGATCGAAGATCTGGAAAATGCTCTGCCCAGGGATTTTTTTCAGTATCTCGGTCTGCCTTTTGAAGCAGCATTTCTGGCCGGCAAATGTTTTCTCAGATACCGGCGTTCCGGCGGCGAAAAAAGATCACCCCTGCCTGATTTTTTTATCGGTGCCCATGCTGCGGTTGAAAATATGGTTTTGTTGACCCGTGATGCAGCGCGCTATCAGACTTATTTCCCTGGTCTCAGTATAGACGCCCCTTAATATTAAAGGGGACAGATCTATTTATTTCGGGGACAGAGTTGCATTCTGAGCTACCTCATTTTGTCGCCACAGTTGTTTTCCTATCAATCTGCCAGTAGATTTCAATGGTTGACCCTTGTTTGTTGTCTTAATATCTATATCAGCAGTGATAAGGGCAAGTGCCATATTATCAAACAGCACCATACAATCAGGCAAACTCTCATATCAGGTGTGCTTGACATGAGGTCATAAATAGCATATTATATGCTATAAACAATACTGCTTGGGAGTTTGCATATGGGGACATCAAAGTCTGCAACAGCCAGGGCACTCATTGACCCTGAGGTAAAAAAAGAGGCCGAGGCCATTCTGAAGGAACTCGGACTGTCTGTTTCCAATGCTTATGAATTGTTTTACCGCCAGGTGATTGCCAATAGGGGGCTTCCCTTTGAGTTGAAGGTACCGAGTGAGAAAACCATAAAGGCGATTGAGAATTCCCGCCAGGGTAAAGGGAAGAGATTTGCCACTGCTGAAGAGCTTTTTGAGGACCTTGGGATTTAAGCTTTATGCGGTCTGTCCGGCGTGATAGCCAATTCAAGCGGGATGTGAAGCGGTTACAGAGACGCGGCAAAGACCTGGAGAAGCTTAAACAGGTAATCAAATTGCTGTTACATGCCGAAAAACTGGCAGCACGCCACCGTGATCACCGGTTTAAAGGGATTCTGAAAGACTGCCGTGAATGTCATATTGAGCCGGACTGGCTGCTGATATACAGGATTGAAGGCAGTGAACTCTGTCTGGTCAGAACAGGTTCACATGCTGACTTGTTCGATTAGGAAAAACCGAAAACCGGGACAGATCTATTTTTTTGGTGGGGACAGAGTTGCATTCTCAGCTACCTCATTTTGTTCCCACAGTTGTTTTCCTGTCATTCTGCCAGTTGATTTCAATGGTTGACCGTTTTTTATCATCTGAATATCAATACGTTATGACACGACAAGCAAGGTTGGTCATACCAAACACGCCTCGCCATATTACCCAAAGAGGGAAAAACCGCCAGACTGCTTTTACTTCAGAAAATGCCATAGGTTGATCATAACGTCCTTTTTCCTATAAAACGGACTGACAAAAATTGTCAATTTTTGCATTAAATATTTGGATTTATTGGAAATAAAATGATTATTGAAATGCCAGACTGACAATTTTTGTCAGTTTTTGTTACAGTGGTACACGGAGAAATTGATATAAACCGGCACGCCGGAAAATGGCAGGCGATGGTGCAGGATGATGTGAAGCCGGCTGTCTCTTTGCCGGCTATCTTTTTTTGTAATAATTACGCCTAATATATGCTAAGAGTAGCTGTTGCCTTACTATGGTCTGGTTGTTGCACAAATTTCTCACAATAAACTGTATGTCCTGGATAATGAAAACTATTCACGTCGATTAAATAATGAAACCTAGCCGTATTTATTCAAAAGTAATTCCTCTGGCCCTGATCATCGGGACGATTGCGCTTGTCTATGCAAACTCCCTAT
>JAWVYE010000468.1:0-1989 GCA_033722905.1 Desulfobulbales bacterium | reverse complement strand
CCGCAAAATCCTTACGCGGATCCGATGGGCTGGACCTCGGGCTTCAGCACGCCGAAGGGCGCGAAACGGCCCTGGGGCAACGGTGACGGACGGTTTATTTACCCCCCCGAATCGACGGCTGACGCGCATCCCAAGGAACCGGTTCTTGAGGCCTTCCGGCGTTTCCCGGTAGACCCTGCAGACAAAAAAAAGTTGATTCTCTATGAAAACGGCTACCACATGCTGCTGCGCGACCTGAAAGCTGAAAATGTCATGAAGGATATTGTTGAATGGTTAAGTGAATAGCCTCCAGCTCGTATCTTTCTCCTAATTCCATATACCGTTAAGATAGATTCCCTGCTGACTTCATGTATAAGCTTTATGAAAAAGAGTTTATCCATTGTAGGTCACAAATTGTCAGCATACGCAACTGTTGATGATTGACAGTGACCGCCAATAGATGATCAACCAAAACGTAAAATAGGTTTTTAAGTTTTTTCCCCTCCCATTCTAAATTCTTTGTCAGTCGTCGTCTCGTCTCGTTTGACGACAATTTTCATTTATACATTTACAAACTCCTCATCTTCTTCCTCAACATTGGCAAGAAACAGTTCCACCAGGTCCGGATCAAAATGGGTCCCGGCCAGTTCACGGATATATGTTTCAACCTTTTCGCGGGGCCAGGCCTCGTGATACCTTCTCCTTGAAATGAGTGCATCCCAGATATCGGCCAGGGTAAAAATCCTGGCAGCGATGGGGATCTGTTCGCCCTTCAGTCCCCTGGGATACCCCGTACCATCCCACTTTTCATGATGGCAGTATGGAATATCCAGGGCAGGCCGGAGATAGGCAATCGGCATGAGAATATCAAAGGCATACTGAGAATGCTGATGCATGATCTTCTGCTCCTCTTCTGTCAACGGTCCTTCATTCATGAGGATTTTATCAGGCACACCCATCTTGCCAATATCATGCAGGAGTGCTCCCCGCCTTACATGCACCAGCTCCTTTTCGTTCATCCCGTAGGCCTGTGCAATGCGCAGTGTTAACTCTGTAACCCGCTGCGTATGTCCCTCTGTTTCCCGGTCCCGCAAATTAAGGGCTTTGCCCCAACTCTCAATGGTCGAATCGTATGCAATTACCAACTCAACATTGGAACTCTGCAGCTCGTTGAACAGGGTGGCATTATCAATGGCAATCGCTGCCTGCGCAGCAAGTGCCTGAAGAAATTCAGACCACTCATGATCCAGCGCAGACTTTTCACAATGAAAAATTTCCAGCACGCCTTTGACCTGTCCTTTGGCAATGAGAGGTATGGCGCAGTAGCTGCGAAATTTTTCTTCAGCAACTAATGATTTTCGCACAAAATCAATTTCCGGATTTTGTACATCATTAATCCTGATCATGCGCCGCTCTAGCGCTGCAACTCCTGCCGGTCCCATGCCCAGCCTCAGTTTTGATTCCTGCACGTGGCTGGTTTTAAAGCCTATACCCGCACCGAACTCAAGGGTCTGAATATGTGGATTGAGAAGCAGAACTGCAGCGGCATCAACCTGAAGTTGCGGCACAAGCTGCTCTAGAAAAATAGTCATTGTCATCCTCAGGTCCAGGTTTGATGTTATCATCAGATCAATGGTATGCAGGGTGGCAAGTTGCTTTAATCTCGACTGGGCTTTGTTTTCAGCTTTTCTGCGGGCGGTTATCTCCGATTCCAGTTCGGTGTTCTTTGCAGTAAGTTCTTTATTAACCTCGCTTATGCGTGCCCTGCTTTCCTGGAACTTTCTGATGGTGACTTTGGTAAGCCGCATGACCAGAAAAACAAAAATTGTTCCTCCAAAAAATACTGTGCTGGTCAATAATTCCAGTGGGAAAGAGATATTCCAGAGCTGAATGATCAAAAAAGCGCTGTAAGCGGCCATGAAGAATAAAATAAGGTAGGTCATGACAGACCATTTTGTCCTGAGGACATCAGGAACACCTTTGCTCATGCTTATTGACATAACCAGGGAT
>JAWVYE010000467.1:0-2009 GCA_033722905.1 Desulfobulbales bacterium | reverse complement strand
TTTGAAGGCGAGCGCATCAGAAAGGATGATCTCTTCATGGAATGCGGCGGTGGCCGGACCACAGGTGTCGAGGTCCTGGTATCCAAGGAAATGGACGAGGTTGAAGACGGCCTGGTTACCATTGACGGCCCGGATATCAAGGATATTGAAGTGGGGCAGAATCTTCCCATTTCAATACTTGTTGAAGTCGCGGGACGTGAAATGCAGTCTGACTTCGAACCTATCCTTGAAAGGCAGTTCCATCATCTTATCAACTATGTCCAAGGCATCATGCACATCGGCCAGCGTAATATCATGTGGATCAGGATAGGCAAGGGTGCTGTTGAGAAAGGTTTTTCCTTTAAAGATATCGGCAAGGTGCTGCACGGTAAACTGCACCAGGAATTCGGCGCTATTCTGGATAAGGTGCAGGTCAAGATTTCCACCATACAGGAAAATGTCGATGAGGTCATGGAGCTGGCCAAGGAGGTATATGCAGAGCGTGACAGGCGCCTCGGAGATATGACGGATGAAACTGAAGAAGTATTCTACTCCTGTACCCTGTGCCAATCATTTGCGCCAAGCCATGTCTGCGTGATCACACCAGAGCGGGTCGGCATGTGTGGTGCCTATAACTGGCTCGACGGCAAGGCATCATACCAGATCAACCCCACGGGCCCCAACCAGCCTATCGAAAAAGGGGAATGCACTGATCCGGTTAACGGCTATTTCAGCGGCATCAATGAGTTTGTCCAGCAAGCCTCACGCGGTGCTGTTCCGGAAGTGAGCTGTTACTCACTGATGAATAACCCCATGACCGCCTGCGGCTGTTTTGAGGCCATTGCAGCCATGCTGCCCCAGTGCAACGGCATCATGGTTGTCAACCGTGATTACATGGGCATGACCCCAAGTGGGATGAAATTCACCACCCTGGCCGGAATGGCCGGCGGCGGCATGCAGACACCCGGCTTCATGGGAGTCAGCAAACACTACCTGACCAGCAAAAAACTCTTCCTGGCAGAAGGCGGCCTGAAAAGGCTTGTCTGGCTTCCCAAAATTCTCAAGGAAGAAATTAAGGACAAGCTCATGGAACGCTGCAAGGAAGAGGGCATGCCGGAACTCTTTGACATGATTGCTACGGAAGAGCAGGGCGAGACAGAGGAAGAGATCCTCAAGTTCCTGAAAGAAAAGGGGCATCCGGCCCTGGAGATGGAAACTGCTGTGTAATAAAAGTTCAGCATGAAAACTACAGTCAAGGTGCGACTGGCTAAATGTAAGCCCACTTTGATTAACAAATAAAAAGTTATATGCAAAAATTGCTTATACAACTGGAGGATATGAGATGGCATTAACTGGTATACAGATTCTTAAAATGCTGCCCAAGACCAACTGCGGTGAATGCGGTATACCGACCTGCCTGGCATTTGGTATGAAAGTGGCGGCAGGACAGATAGAAATCGGAGAATGTCCCTATGTAAGCGATGAGGTCAAGGAAACCATTGGAGAGGCCTCGGCCCCACCGATCCGGACTATCAAGATAGGCAGCGGGGATACAGCTGTTACAACCGGTGGCGAGACCTGCCTGTACAGGCATGACAGACGTTTCGAGAATCCCACCGGGCTCGGGGTCCTGGTTACCACCGACATGAGTGATGCAGACGTGGACGGCAGAATTGCACGTTTCAACTCTATTCGCATCGAAAGGGTAGGCGTTCTGATGAAAGCTGACCTTATAGCTGTCAAAGATACCAAGGGCGACGAAAGTGCATTTACTTCTCTGGTTCAGCAGGTGCTTGACAAATCCGCGGATGCCAATCTTATCCTGATGAGCGACAACGCTGATATTATTGCGGCCGGCGCCAAAGCCTGTGGTGACAGAAAGCCGCTGCTTTACGGCGCAAATAACGCCAACCGTGATGCCATGGCCAAAGTGGCCAAGGAACTTGAGTGTCCTCTTGCTGTTGTCGGGGCCAACCTTGATGATACAGTTGAAATTGCAGATGCACTCATTAACGACGGTTTTAAAGACC
>JAWVYE010000466.1:0-2029 GCA_033722905.1 Desulfobulbales bacterium | reverse complement strand
TTTCAGCCTGGTCTATTATGCCTGGCAGCCCTCCCATAATTTTCTCATTGCCAAGTACACGAAAAAGGCCTCCCAGGGCATGGGTTTCGGGGTGAATTTCTTTTTGATTTTCGGGATGGGCTCCATAGCCACGGCAATCGGAGGCTATATGGCTGATGACTACGGTATAGACCGGTTCTACTGGATCATGTCCATTGTGGCTTTCTGCGCCATGCTGGTTGCCATTGTGGTGCTTGTCTCCAAGCGCTACCAGCTCAGGTTCAACTGGAAGGTGGTGAAAGAGGAAGGGTAGAGAAAGGTTTCAAGGTTTCCAGGGGTCCAGGTTTCCAGGGGGGTCCTGGTTTCCAGGGGTCCAGCGGTCAGCGGTCAGCGAAAGTTTGATTTGTCTGTTAGGTCCTGTCAACTGCAAACTTTCATCTGTTTTTCACCCTTGAATCCTCGAATCCTCGAATCCTTGAAACCTCGAAACCTTGACCCCTTGAAACCTTAAAATTTCTGATACGGCGGCATATTGGTGCGCTTTGCCATTTCCCGCACAGTGTCGAAGTCGGAATCAGTGATGTCCACATAACCGTCAACTAAAGCCCTGTCCAGAACTTTGATCACCTCGCCGTTGATTTCCACCGTATCGTCAGCAGTAATACCCAGAACCGCATCCTTGAATTTACGGGCAAGGGATTCGTCAATTTTCTGGTTGACCCCGAAATTGCAGTAGGGTATGGGCTCAGCCCGGGCCACTATGGTGAAATCATCCGGATCAAGGCGGCCGTCTGCCGTCATGATTTCAATATCGTCAAGGGGCAGGGCCCCGGCATCATAACGTTCGAACAGGACCCCGTAGGCCACTTTCTCATGCTTGAAGGAGCCGGCGGGTATGGTATAGAAGGCCAGGTCGTTGTCAGGGTCGATACCTGCCTCCTGCAGCATATCAACCTGGCTCATGAATCCAGTGGGGCCGAGGGTGGGGCCAAAAATCATGGTCTTGCCCTTCAGGTCAGCGATGTTTTTGATGGTGCTGTCGCTGCGGGCAATAATTATGCCCTGGGATTTTTCCGCCAGGGAGCCTTTTTTTTCAGCAGCCAGGATGTCAACACCGTGGAACCGGTTCAGGATGACATAGAGCAGGGAATTGGTGTGGGTGAAATCAAGGCTGTCCATCTCCCGGGTAAAGTTTATGGTGTCGATGGCAACAGGTTCAAAGTTGACCCCCAGTTTTTTGCTGAGAAAGGCGGTAAACGGAACAAAGCGCTCCAGGGTTTCCTTTTCACTGTTACAGATCATGTAGCCGATCCTGTAAGTCTCCAGTTCTTTTTCCTGCTTTTCCTGCTGCGGCGCTGAAGTACAGGAGATCAGGGCAATGCCCAGCACAGCGGTTACAACTGTTGTGATGAATTTCCTCATTGGCTATGGTCCTCTGCCTTTACAGTCCGATCCTGCAGACTTTTCAAGGCATCCAGAAGCGCCTGGCGCTGTCCTGGATCATTGTGCTTATCGGAGCCTGAGTTTTCCCGGGCAATGCCGCTCCTGTATATTTCTCCTGCCCCGGCCAGGTCCCCCAGGTGCTCCAGGGCCTGCCCCAGATGAAAATAAGCAAGCAGATGTTCGGGATTTATAGCAATGGCTTTTTTAAACAGATCAATGGCAACCTGGTAATTGGCCCGCTCCATTTGCACCAGCCCGAGGGCATCGATGGCGTCAAAGTTTTCCGGCATTTTTCCCAGGACATAATAAAATTCCTTCTCCGCTTCGTCAAGTTTGCCCAGGCGGTACAAAACCATGCCCAGGCGGTTGCGCACGTCCAGATTTTCAGGTTCAAATTCAAGGAGTATGCGGTACTCCATCTCAGCCACGCTGTCAGGCATCGATCCCTTTTCAATATGGGCGACAGCAGGTCTGTGGCAGCAAATAAGCAGCACTACTGCTATGGTGACCAGGATACCGCGGACAATATGATGATTGGCAGGCTGCATGGGACGGCAAGGAGAATTGCCTGCAGCGCCGTTTGACTCCTCTGGCGCAACTGCAGGTC
>JAWVYE010000465.1:0-2032 GCA_033722905.1 Desulfobulbales bacterium | reverse complement strand
CGGGTATAGGTGATAGGAGACTCGGGCGCGGGGAGAGGTTTGCCTGATGCTATATCAAAGGGGCCGAGCCCGTGGTAATCGCCGGGATTTTCCTCTGCCGGCGCATAGCCCTTGCCTTTCTTGGTGATGACATGAATAAGGACGGGGCCATGGCTGAAATCCCTGACATTCTGGAATGTTTCAATCAGATTATCAATGTTATGCCCCGGAATGGGACCGATATACTCAAACTTCAGGGATTCAAAGAGCATCCCGGGTGTGAAAAAACCTTTGAAACTCTCTTCACTTTTTTTCAGGACCTGCAGGATATTTTCACCAACATTTGACAGCGATTTCAGCATGTGCTTCAGTTCACTCTTGGCCCGGACTACCTGCTTGCTGGTCATCTTCCTGCTTAAAAAACTTGAAAGCGCCCCCACATTGGGCGAAATGGACATTTCATTATCATTGAGGACTACTATGAGGTTTTTATCCAGGTGGCCGGCCTGGTTGAGAGCCTCAAATGCCATGCCTCCGGTCATGGAGCCGTCCCCTATGACGGCAATGATACGATTGTTGCATTTTTTCAGGTCTTTCGCGATGGCAATTCCCAGACCGGCGGAAATCGAGGTGGAGCTGTGACCTGTATCAAATGCATCGTAGGGACTCTCGGATCTTTTGGGAAAACCGCTGATACCTTTATACTGGCGTAAGGTTGCAAATTTCTCCTTGCGGCCGGTGATAAGTTTATGGGCATAGGTCTGGTGCCCTACATCCCAGATCAGCTTGTCGGACGGGGTATTAAAGACGTGATGCAGGGCCAGGGTCAATTCAACAACTCCCAGGCTGGGCGCAAGATGGCCGCCGGTCCTGGAAACTGTTTTGACAATTTCCGTACGGATATCAGCGGCTAGCAGTTCAAGCTCATCCGGCGAAAGCTTGCGGACATCCTCCGGTGAGTTGATGGTTTGCAAAATGTTCTGTTTCATTTATTCTTTAATAATACACGAATAGCACTGAGACAACAGGTCCGGTATGGCCGGCGGCCTGATCCTCATTTTTTACCTTTTTCTGGAGAGAACGTAATGTGCCAGTTCTCTCAGTTTGTCTGCCCGGCCGTCAAATCCTGTAAGCGCGGCCACTGCGGCCTGCACCGCTTCCCGGGCCTTATCTCTTGTTTCCTCAAGTCCGAAAAGGGCAGGGTATGTTGCCTTGTTTCTGGCGGCATCGGACCCGGCGGCCTTGCCGAGTTGTTCCTCGGTGCCCTCAACGTTGAGGAGGTCGTCAACTATCTGGAAGGCCAGGCCGATTTTACTGCCATAACGGCTAAGGGCCTCAACCTGTGCAGGAGTGCCTGAGGCCAGGACGCCACCGGCCTGGACGGATGCCGTGATCAGGGCGCCTGTTTTGCGGCTGTGGATCTCACGCAGCGTGTCTTCATGCACAGCCTTCCCCTCATTTTCCAGATCAAGGAATTGGCCGCCGACCATGCCCTCGGGGCCCACCGCTTTGCTGATCAGAGAAATTACAGCCAGCCGGTCCCTGTCTGAAACAGTTTCCTGGACATCACCGCTCAGCAGCTCAAAGGCAAAGGTCAGCAGGCTGTCTCCTGCCAGGATGGCTCCCGCTTCACCGAAAACCGTGTGATTTGTCGGCTTGCCCCTGCGCAGGGCATCATCGTCCATGGCCGGCAGATCATCATGGATGAGGGAGTAGGTGTGGATGCATTCCAGGGCGCAGGCGGTCCGCATGATGGGTTCGGGAAAACCGTTGCTGAAATCCCCGACCGCTTCCGCGGCAGCAAGACAGAGGATAGGCCTGACCCGTTTACCGCCGGCAAAGAGACTGTAGCGCATGGCTTTGTAATGTTCGGCCAGACTTCCTTTTTCTTCCGGAATATATCTTTCCAGGGCAGTATCAATGTGTTGTCGCTGTATGTTAATATACTGCCTGATGTCCATCATGGTGTCTCATCGTCCAAACCTTCGAATGGAACGGCTTCCAGCCCTTCATTTTTTTTCAGGAGAATCTCAACTTTTTTCTGGGCATCATT
>JAWVYE010000464.1:0-2034 GCA_033722905.1 Desulfobulbales bacterium | reverse complement strand
GCCACCGGCGTCAGGCTGCGCCAGCTGCCGTTTAACAGAGACAGGCTGAAAGCAGGGTAAAAAGCCGTGAATATAAAACTGATACCGGTTACAGACGCCATAGGCATGGTGTTAAGCCATGATATCACCGAGATAGTGCCAGGCCGGTTCAAGGGAGCAGCCTTTAAGCGCGGTCATATTGTCAAAGAGGCGGACATAAGCAGGCTGAAAGACCTGGGCAAGGAAAATATCGCGGTCTTAAAAATCGGCGCCGGCTGGGTGCATGAAGACGATGCTGCCCGGCGTCTTGCCGCAGCCGCATCAGGAAATGGCATTACCCTGAGCCAACCCTCTGAAGGAAAGGTTGATCTCATTGCTGCCACCGACGGCCTGCTGAAGATCAATGTAGATATCCTGGAGGCGGTCAATGCCTTTGACAATATCATATTGGCCTCGCTGCATACTAATCGCCCTGTAAGCAGCGGCCGGACAGTAGCAGGTACCCGAATTATCCCGCTTACCATAGAGGACTCGATCCTCGGGCAGGTTGAAGCCCTCTGTATGTCAGGCGGGCCTGTGGTTTCAATACAGCCCCTGTTTCAGAAAAAAATCGGTGTCGTTACAACCGGCAGCGAGGTCTACCATCAAAGGATAGAGGATAAATTCGGCCCCGTGGTTGAGAAGAAAATCAAATCACTGGGCAGCAGCCTTCTGCGCCAGATTTATGTTTCTGACGATGTTGAGATGACCATCCGGGCGATCAACGATTTAGTGACTGAGGGTGCGGAAATTATAATGATTACAGGTGGTATGTCAGTGGATCCGGATGACTGTACGCCAAGCAGCATCCGGGCGACTGGCGCAGAGGTGATCACCTACGGCGCCCCGGTACTGCCGGGTGCCATGTTCATGCTGGCATACCTGAAAGGGATCCCGGTTATCGGTTTGCCGGGTTGTGTTATGTACCACGAGGCCAGCATTTTCGACCTGGTCGTACCACGCATTCTGGCAGGAGAGAAATTATCGCGCCGAGATTTTGTTTCTTTCGGTCACGGTGGCCTGTGTGCCAGGTGCGACACCTGCCGCTTTCCGGAGTGCGGCTTCGGGGTATAGCGATGAGCGGGTTGTTCGAGGAGATCCATGCCGCCATTGTTGCCGGCCAAGAGCTGGCCCTGGCCACTGTAATAGGTGACAGCGGCTCCACCCCCCGGACTTCCGGCTCGACCATGGTCATTTACCGGGACGGCACCATTGCAGGGACGATTGGTGGCGGCATCATAGAAGGTGACGTGATTCAATCGGCAGGGAAAGTTCTTGCAACAGGGATGCCTGTTATTTCCACCTATGACCTTAGCCAGACCGGCAGGGTTGACGACATGGACCTCGTTTGCGGGGGCCGGATGCAGATACTCATTGAGCATGTCCCGGCAGACAGGGAAAACCTGGAAATGTTCGGATTAATTTCTGCAGAGATTACCAGGGCCAGGCCATTCCTGTGGATTGGCAAAATAACCGAGAACAGCAGGCAATGCCAGGTCGAACGGGCAATTCAGACGGCTGACAGGAGATGGCGCGGGGCGCTGCCAAGAGAGCCGGCCCTGCAGGAAAAGCTGGCTGAACTCAAGACCGGGTATGCCGGCACCGCTTTAGTTGAAGTAGAAAAGAAGCAGTATGTTATTGCCGCGGTCCAACCGCCGGATACAGTCTATATTTTTGGCGCCGGCCATGTGGCAAAAGAGATTGCCGTTTTGACAAAACAGGTTGGCTTCAGGACCCTGGTCTTTGATGACCGGGAAGAATTCGCCAATAAGAATAGATTCCCGGGTGCTGACGGCGTTTTTGTCTGTGAGGGTTTTTCCTCGGTGTTTGAAAATTTTACTGTCACACCAAGCAGTTGCATTGTTATTGTGACCCGGGGGCATCGTTTTGACAGAAAAGTACTGGCCCAGGCTCTCCATACTGAAGCTGGCTATATAGGCATGATCGGCAGCAGAAAAAAAAGAAAAAGTGTCTACGAAGCCCTGATAAAAGAAGGTTTCAGGCAGCGTGCTCTCG
>JAWVYE010000463.1:0-2036 GCA_033722905.1 Desulfobulbales bacterium | reverse complement strand
TTTAAGGAAGAGATATGTGAGAAATTAAGATGCAGTAAAAACGGGGTCTGACCCCGTTTTCAAGGGGTGACCGCTTTGCATTCCCGGAATAACTAAGTCCAGTGAAATAAAATAAATTTATAAGACTTAAGGACCAGTTGAATGTTTATAATTATGTGTTATATTATAACTATAATTATAACCATAATAATGGTGCCTGTTATGAAAACAGTACAGATGACATTGGATGATGAACTAGTCAAGGAAGTGGACGAGATAGTAAAAGAGCAGAAAACAAGCCGTTCGGAATTCACCAGGAAAGCATTGCGCCATGCTTTACAACAATTTCGGGACGAGCAGAGGGAGAAAGCGCACAGATCAGGCTACGAAAAGAAACCGGTTGCTCCTGAGGAGTTCAGCCCCTGGGAAGATGAACAGCAATGGGGTGATATATGAAAAGGGGTGAGATTCGCTGGTACAGGTTTAAGGAGCCTGATAAAAAGAGACCGGTACTCATTCTGACCCGTGATTCTATTCTTGAGTATTTGAAAGAAGTGACGGTTGCGCCTGTTACCTCGACAATACGAGAAATTCCAAGCGAGGTGATCATCTCGAAGCAGGATGGCATGCCCAGGGACTGCGCAGTCAACTGTGATCATATACAGACAGTGTCAAAGGGCAAGCTGGGAGGACTTCTTACTACTCTGACCCATGAGAAATTGGCCAAAGTCAGTGAGGCAATATCCTTTGCCCTGAATTTATGATGCGGAAAGTAAAAAAAGTAAAAAAAGGGGACAGATTTATTTTTTTATTTTCTAATTTTTTTTGGGGATAGAATTGAATTGTCAGCATAATAATCTGCTGACGGTTGTCGTTCAACAAAACGAACGACGATTGACAGACACTGCCCCCCTAGAAAATAAATCTGTCCCCTTTTCACTGGTTGAATATTATCTGAATCCGTTCTAATATATTAAGTACTGAGCAATTGTTATGAGCGTGTTTTATGCCATAAGTTTCACAAATCCTTGCAGCGAGGTGCGATGATGAAAAGATTGCTATTCTTATTGTCTTTATTGGTTTTACTGGTTTTACCTCTGGTAAGCCATGCTGAAGAAAAAGAACCGGCCGAGGATCCAACCGTTACCATTACCGGCCGGGTATTGAACGAGGCAGGCGAAGTGCTGCCCGGCGGCGTGGTTTCCTTTTTTGATACCAGCAAGGGAATTCCGCCGCAGATATATAATACCCACCGTATACCGGACATGGTCGGCCGCATGGGTAAGGGGGGCAAGTTCAGTATCAAGCTGATGCCCGGTAGCTACTACCTGGGGGCATTGGTCATAACCGACCGGAATCGCGGCCCTGGGCCGCCTCGAAAAGGGGAAACGTTTTATTTTGCCCGGGATAAGAACGGTGCCCTGCGAAAATTCAAAGTAGAAACAAAAAAAGATAAAAATGTCGGCGATGTTATAGGCGCAAAACCGGAAACCTTTCCCCAGGCCAAGAGTCTGGTTGTGATCGAGGGCAGGCTTGTTCTTGAAAACGGCAAACCGTTTGTCGGGGGCATTGTCCTGGCCAAGACGGATATGAGCAAACAGCGGCCGGATTTTGTCTCTGAGCGGACCGGTGCGGACGGCCGCTATGAGCTGAAGCTTCCGGCAGGCACGCCCTACTATCTTGTGGCCAGGGAGCGCGTGGTCGGCAGGCCGGTTCCCGGCACCTTTGTCGGCACCTTTGGCTCCGATTCACCGATCAGCCTGGGCGGGGCCCTGCCCATTGGCAATAAGCCGCCAGGGCAGCCTGCCAGCGGTATGCCTGAAGTGGCAGGGATGGATCTGGGCCCGGGCAGTCAGCAGCCGCCGACTGTTACAGGCAGGTCTGGCGAAACCATTTCCGGGGCAGATATAAAGATGTTCATGGTGCCGGTGCCGGGCCAGCAGCGGGAGAAGCTGCAGGGCACCCTTGGGTTCGGGGAGCTGGAATCCGGGGAAGGTGAGACAAAACCGGCAGAGGCTGAAAAGAAATAGCTGCGATACATAAGCGATATGTAAAGC
>JAWVYE010000462.1:0-2038 GCA_033722905.1 Desulfobulbales bacterium | reverse complement strand
TCCAGAGGCAACAGGGCCAGGCTGTTTATGGGGAGTGTCAGCAGGGAGGTCGCGAATACTGCAGACCGCCCCGTGCTCATAATCAAGTAAGGCGGCACCTTTTTTTACCATAGGTTTTTTATTGTTAAATCCCTGGGGCAGAAAAGTAAAGCCAGTCTGCAGGGCAAATTTTAAACCAGGAGAGTCTTCGCAAGGAAACTCTCCTGGTTTTTTTGTTTGGAGTTGGCGCTATTGTTACATATAGTAATTTCTTAACCGGATAATTAAAAAAACTGCGGTGGAGAGCATATCAGACACCCTGGTGAAACTGACAAAATTATATGAAGTGTGCACTCATCATACCTGCCTGGGCTCCGGAGGATATTTTTTCTTCAAAGACAGCGGGCTCTCAGATTAATTACTGGCAGCCTCTGGGAACACTCTATGTTGCCGCAGCTCTTCAGCAGGCCGGCCACGAGGTCCGCTTTTATAATGGCGCCTTCATGACGCATGATGAGATAATTGAGCAGATCAAGGAGTACCAGCCCGGATTTGCCGGCCTCTATTCAACCGCTTTTGGCTGGGAAAAGGCCCGCAAGACCGCTGCTGCCGTCAAATTGACAAATGCTGAAGTTTTTATAGCCACAGGGGGGCCATATCCCGTGGCAATGCAGGAAAAATGCCTGGAAGACTGCCCTGATATGGATGCTGTGGTCACCGGGGAAGGCGAGATCACCTGTGTTGATTTAGTCGCAAGGCTTATCTCCGGGCATGACCTTGCAGGCGTTGCAGGCGTAGCCTACAGGTCCGGCCAGGAAATCAGGAAAAATGCACCGCGGCCGCTTATTACCGACCTGGACTCTCTTCCTTTTCCGGCCCGTGAACTTCTGGGTGAAGCGGGCAGATATATCCCGCCGCCTGCCACTTACAAAAGAAAACCTGTTGCCGTCATCATGACGGCCAGGGGCTGCAACAGGCACTGCCTGTATTGCTTCCAGATAGATAAACACCGGAAAAGCGGCATACGCCAGCGCTCAGTGGAAAATGTCATGGCCGAAATAGAACTTGTTTTGAGTCAGGGCTATAGAGAGATCAAGTTTATTGACGATACTCTGGCCGCTGACTACAACAGGGCTATGAAAATCGCCCGGGAGATAAAAAGGCGGGGTCTTGACTTTACCTGGTTCGCCTCGGCTGTTGTCAACCAGGTTGACAAGCCCTTGCTCAAGGCCTTTAAGGAGGCGGGGTGCTGGGCGATTCTGTTTGGTGCTGAAAGCGGCCTGCAGAAGGACTTGAATACCATCCGCAAGGGCATCACGCCCGGCCAGACCCGTAAGGCGGTAAAGGCAGCCAAAGAGGCGGGGCTGACAGTATATACCCCCTTTCTCTTTGGCATTCCGGGACAGACATACGAGGATGGCTTGAAAACCATTGAATTCGCGCTGGAGCTTGATCCTGATATTGCCAACTTTCATGCCATCACACCTTTTCCCGGCACCGAGCTTTATGACAATATTGAACAGTACGGGACGATGTCAGAGGATTTGTCGAATTATACATACCAGGGCGCGGCCTTTGTGCCCTATACCATGACCCGGGAAGAGATTGCCGAGTTGCGGCAACTGGCCCTGAAAAAGTTTTATTCCCGGCCGAAGTTTCTCTGGCGCCGACTGATGGCGCTCCGCAGTTTTAATGATGTTGTCGCGGCCTGGCACGGCCTTAAAAGCCTTTTCTGGCTGCAAAAGGAAAAAGATCTGTTCAGGCGGAGTAATTAAATTTCAATTCTTAAGGTTTAAATTTTTTAAAGCAAATATCCGTCTTTAGTTCGGCAAAGGATTGCCGGAGCGGTTTTATTATACTGGAATAGCCTAGAAAAAATTTATTTATACAAGGAGCAGGGTGTTTTTTGGTGTGAGGCTATACATGAGGTATGCCGATCGAAAAAAAATGCGCTACGACGCCGTAGGTCGAACTTTTTGCTTAGCCTTCAAAGTTGGAGGTATTCTTTAAGCAAAGCAGGATACCACCTGGGATTAAACAGTATGTTGGTCATGAAATA
>JAWVYE010000461.1:0-2050 GCA_033722905.1 Desulfobulbales bacterium | reverse complement strand
TATCTCTCGGTGCAGATGTTCCTTTTTTTATAGCTGAGTTGCCTGCTGCCTGGGCAACAGGGATCGGTGATCGTTTACAGAAGGCAATCCCACTAGCAGGATATAGTATCCTTATTGTAAATCCAGGTTATTCCGTTTCAACTCCATGGGTCTATGAGAATTTTGCATTGACAGTTGGGCAAAATATTAATAACCTGCAAAATTTACACGATTCAGAATGTGTTATTGGTCGTCATGATTTTTCAGAGAAGACGATACAGCCTGAAGAAGTGATGAATGACCTGGAAAAGGTTACAATAAGTCATTACCCGGAAATTGACTTGCTCAAGAAGAGGCTTATACAATGGGGTGCCTCAGCTGCGTTGATGTCTGGTAGCGGTCCTACAGTTTTTGGAATGTTTAAAACAGATAAAGCAGAGGAGGCCGCAGCCTGTGCGCAGGACTTGAAAAGGAAATATCCGAGTACATACCTGGTCGAACCTTTACAATCCTGATTGCATTGTTATTGAAAAGGGAAATGGGGCGTCGTCAAGCGGTAAGACACAAGACTTTGACTCTTGCATTCGCAGGTTCGAATCCTGCCGCCCCAGCCATTTAATGTGTCCGCCTGCATGTGGAATGATTGCCGATGGCTAGGAAGTTAATAGGCTGATTGGATGAAATGCTCAAAGAGCAAACTCAACATGTAAATATTCATGATGAATGAAGAGGCAAAATGATGCCAAATCGAATGAAGATTTTTAGCGGTAACGCGAACAAGGACATGGCAGAAGAAATCTGCAATTATCTTGACGAACCCCTTTCCAGGGCTGAGGTGAAGAAGTTCAGTGATGGCGAGATATCTGTGGAGATCGGGGAAAACGTCCGAGGTACCGATGTTTTCGTCGTTCAGCCTACCTGCCCCCCGGTAAATGATCACCTCATGGAGTTGATCAGTATGGTCGATGCTCTGCGAAGGGCATCTGCACGAAGAATTACTGCGGTTATCCCGTATTATGGATATGCTCGACAGGACCGTAAGGTGAGGCCCCGGGTGCCGATCACTTCCAAAGCGGTTGCCGAAATGCTCATGGCCGTGGGGACAAGAAGGGTGTTGTGCATGGATCTTCATGCCGGTCAGATCCAGGGTTTTTTTAATATTCCAGTGGACCATCTCTATGCAGCACCGGTCTTGCTGAAATATATCCGTGAGAACTTTAATGACGTAATAATGGTCTCTCCTGATGCTGGAGGTGTTGAAAGAACAAGGGCTTTTGCAAAACGGCTTGACGCAGAATTGGCCATAATTGATAAACGTCGTGAGAAAGCTAATGAATGCGAAGCATTACATGTCATTGGTGATGTATCAGGCAAGACAGCAGTTTTATTGGATGATATGGTTGATACTGCCGGAACATTATGTGGTGCAGCAAATAAACTTATTGAAAAAGGAGCAAAGGAAGTGCATGCCTGCTGCTCTCACCCGGTCCTTTCAGGGCCGGCCATTGAGCGGCTGGAGGAATCAGCCATCAGATCTCTGGTAGTGACTAATTCAATACCATTGAGGGGGGGTGCACTCAACTGTGACAAGATAAAGGTGCTGTCTGTGTCTGAACAACTCGGCGAGGCAATCAGCCGTATCCACTCAGAGGATTCAGTTAGTTCACTGTTTGTATGACAAAGGAATCAAACATTATATTTTGTATGAGAGGCAAGGAGGTATTACGATGATCCAAGTAACTATGCCGGCGACATTCCGTTCAGAGTTTGGTAAAGGGGCGTCCCGGCAATTACGCATGAAGGAAAAAACCCCGGCAGTGCTCTATAGCAGTGGTACAGATGCCGTTGCGCTCCAGTGCGATGCCGGTGAATTGTATAAGAAGCTGTTCGATATACATGGACGCAATGCCGTTATCACCCTGTCAATTGAAGGTGATAAAAAAGGCAAACGACATGTTCTCGTACAGGAAATCCAAAAAAATCCGGTAACAGACCGACTGGTTCATGTTGATTTTCTTGAAATAGAATTGGATAAACCGGCAGCTTTTTCTGTGCCGCTGAAGTTTGTAGG
>JAWVYE010000460.1:0-2057 GCA_033722905.1 Desulfobulbales bacterium | reverse complement strand
TGCGCCATCAGCAAGGAGATGCTTGACTTTCATGATGCGACCTGCACCTCCCTGATGGTCATGCCCCTGCAGTCGGAAGAACTTATTGTCGGTCACCTTGTCTGCATTTCAGAATCTGAGGTCCTGGGCCAGGAACATGCCCGCCTGCTTTCCGTGCTTAAAGAGCCTTTCACCATTGCCCTGTCCAACACCCTTAAGCATCGCAGTGAACTCAAACTGTATGACAGGAATTTCTTTTGGGAGGCCACCATGCGGATCTGCTCCAGCCTTGATATTGAAAAGGCCCTGTGGCAGACCCTGGAGTTTTTACAGGACTATATTCCCGCCGAAGAGGCGGCGCTAAATTTTTATGACCCCAATACAGGAAGCGTAACCCTGAATATCCACGCCGACCGGGCCGGCGGCCACCTGGTGAATTTCACTGCAGCCTACCCCCCGGAAATCAGGGCCATGCTGGAGGATGTCAGCCAGCTGGGCGACTTTATTGACAACCGGGCCGAGGAGCACCCCATTGCCAAACCGGTCCTGGCAGCCATGGGCAAGGGCAAATCCTCAATCATCAACATGCGCTTGATAGTGGAAGGCAACTGGATCGGCTCTGTCACCCTCTGGGCGGAAGGCTGGGACAGGTTCAATGAGGAGCACCTGCGGCTGCTGCAGCAATTGAAGCAGCCATTTTTCATTGCCCTGTCAAACAGCCGGCGCTATACGGAACTTTTAGAACTCAAGGACCTGCTGGCCGATGACAACCGCTATCTCCAGGATGAGCTGCAGAAGATCACCGGCAGTGAAATCATCGGCGCCGATTTCGGGCTCAAGGATGTTATGGACAAGACCCGCAACGTGGCCACCCTTGCAAGCCCGGTGCTGCTGCAAGGTGAAACAGGGGTGGGCAAGGAGATCATAGCCGGCGCGATCCATAATGCCTCCCTGCGGCGGGACGGCCCTTTCATCAAGGTAAACTGCGGCGCCATCCCGGAAACCCTTATCGACAGCGAACTCTTCGGGCACGAGAAAGGCGCCTTTACCGGCGCAATTGACCAGAAGCGGGGCCGCTTTGAACGGGCGAACGGCGGCACCATTTTCCTTGATGAAATTGGTGAGCTGCCCCTTGAGGCCCAGGTAAGGCTGCTGCGGGTCCTGCAGGAAAAGGAGATAGAACGGGTCGGCGGTACTGCGCCGCTAAAGGTTGATATCAGAATTATCGCGGCAACCCACCGGGACCTGGAGGCCATGATACGGGAGGGAAGGTTCAGGGATGACCTGTTCTTCAGGCTCAATGTCTTCCCGATCTACATTCCGGCACTGAGAGAAAGAAAAGGGGACATTCCCGGCCTGGTCCAGCACTTTATCAGGAAAAAATCACGCGAACTGCAGCTCCCCTCCGTGCCTACCCTTACCCCGGACGCCTATGACCGCCTCCTGGCCCATGACTGGCCGGGCAATGTCAGAGAGCTGGAAAATGCCGTTGAAAGGGCCATTATCCTCAACAGGGAAGAACCCCTCTCCTTTGTGGAGCTCAACCCGACACAAGATCCTGCAACAGCTCAGACAACGGTTCCTGACACCATGGAAACATATAACCTCGACCAGGCGACCGCCAACCATATCCGCCGGGTTTTAAAAATCACCAACGGCAGGGTTGAGGGCAGGGACGGGGCCGCGGAACTCCTGGGCCTGAACCCTGGCACCCTGCGGGGCCGCATGCGCAAACTGGGCATCGCCTTTGGCAGGAATAATACGGCAAAGACATCCCGCTAGGGTCTTGATCCCCTTTTTATATCGTTTCTAAACCAACCATTGTAGTTGGCCCTGGCTTTTATGCAAAACCCAGCTCGAAACACCTTGTCTCTCATATTATTGTTTTTCGGGGAAATAATAGAGCTGAAGGTGTGATCACCAAATGCCGCTGCTAACTAACGGCGTCCACGGAATTTACGGGGCACACCACAGGCGGTTTACAGTTGCGCCAAAAACCGTTCAGCATCTTTTATATACTGTTTCTGTCTGGCGGCTGCCATTTTGTCAAAGGTTCGCACCAGCATGCCCAGGCGGGG
>JAWVYE010000459.1:0-2059 GCA_033722905.1 Desulfobulbales bacterium | reverse complement strand
TTTTTTCTCTTATCCTGTATATTGTAACTGAACTCTACACCCATAACCTGCAGCAGGAGGCAGCATGCGCTGGAAAAGTGGCCGGAGAAGCTCAAATATCGAGGACCGCCGCGGTGTCCGCATTTCAAAAAAAACCGTGGCAGGTGGCGGCCTTACCACGGTCGTCCTGGTCCTTGTCGCCATGTACTTTGGTATTGATCCCGGTGTAGTCATGCAGGTTGCCAACCCGAACCAGGGGGTTGAGGAGCGGGTTGAGCAGGTCTCCCTTTCAGCCGCGGAGCAGGAATTGACAGATTTTGTTTCTGTGGTCCTTGCCGATACCGAGGATACCTGGCAGGCAATCTTTCGCCGGGGCGGGGCGCAGCAATACAGGGAGCCGAAGCTGGTGCTCTTCAGGGGGGCGGTGAAGTCTGCCTGCGGCTTTGCCCAGGATGCCATGGGCCCGTTTTACTGTCCTGCCGACGAAAAGGTTTACATTGACCTGAGTTTCTTCCAGGACCTGCGTGACAGGTTCAAGGCTCCCGGGGACTTTGCCCAGGCATACGTGATCGCCCATGAGATTGGCCACCATGTCCAGACCCTGCTGGGGATCTCTCAGCAGGTGCACCAACAGCGGCGCCGCCTCTCCCGCCAGGATGCCAATAGGCTGCTGGTCAGGCAGGAACTGCAGGCTGACTGTTTTGCCGGCATATGGGCCTTTCATGCTGACAGGGCAAGACAGATCCTGGAAAGCGGTGACATTGAAGAAGGGCTGACAGCGGCAAATGCCATAGGTGATGACAGGCTGCAGCGCCAGAGCCGCGGATACGTTGTGCCGGATTCATTTACGCACGGTACCTCATTACAGCGTGTCAGCTGGTTCAAGAAAGGTTTGGCAAGTGGTGATATCAATATATGCGATACCTTTCAGGCCCGTGATCTTTAACCTTGCTTCTGCGCTGCAAATCGCCCTTCAGCGGATCGTCTCCCCGTCTTCAGCTGTTGACAATCAGATCAAACTGGTCCTGCAGGTCTGTGATTTGGGTCTGCCAGTAATACCGGGAACCGAAGTCCTCATCCACTCTGGTGCTGCCGTCCCCGGCAAACTGGTAGGCGCACCAGGCTGTGTAATGGATGTAGCGCATGGCCCGCAAGGGTTCGATCAAGCGCTGGCTGCTCATGTCGAACTTCCTGAACACTTCATAACCTTCTAGAAACAGTTCGATTTCAGCCAGGGAGTCCTCCTGGTAACCGGGAAGCAGCATCCATAAGTCCTGGATCGGCGGTCCCACAACCATGTCGTCAAAGTCGATAATGTAAAAGGATTCTCCAGGCCGGTATATGAGGTTTGAAAAATGGCAGTCCCCATGTATGCGGATCATCTCGGTGTTCTTGAAAAGGGGGTTGATTTCATTGATAAGGCGGCCGGCCAGATCCTTGAAGCGCGGCAGGATATCATCCGGTATAAAGCCGCCGCTGAGCAAATAGTCTACCTGTTGCCGTGTTGACCTGTCTGGCGCCATGGTAGGCCTGTCCTTCGGCAGGTGCAGGGCACCGACGTTGTGGGTGCGGCCCAGCAGATGACCCAGCTGCAGCCATTGGTCTTCACTGTATTCGTCAAAGCTGCGGCCGCCTGTTTTGGGATATACCGCGAAGTATATATTTTCATAACAGCCCAGGCTGTGGCCGCTCCTGAGGATAAGCGGCGCAATTACCGGGATCTCCTGAGCGGCAAGCTCACGGAGGAAATCATGCTCATCCTGAAGCCCGTCCTGTGACCAGCGGCCGGGCCGGTAGAATTTGGCTACCAGGGCCTGGCCGTCCTCGGCCTCCAGTTCGTAGACCCGGTTGATATAGCTGATAAGGGGCCGGCAGAGATTGGTGCAGCGTTTATCCAGGGCCCCCTCAACCAGGCTGATAATTCTGTCAGGGGTCAGGCTGTTAAAGGGAGTCTGTTGTACCTGTACTCCTGATGAATTCATCTTTTCCACCAGCATGTAGTTGAGTCATACCCCGGCCTTTTCGCCTCTGCCCCATGCAAACCTGTAATTCCGTTATTGCCTCTGGAGGCAGCTGGTTT
>JAWVYE010000458.1:0-2087 GCA_033722905.1 Desulfobulbales bacterium | reverse complement strand
TCCTGGGAAGAGGCTGCAAGAAACGCTGTCGAAACAGCCTCCAAATCGTTGAAGGATTTACGGGTCGCTGAAGTAACAACGCTCGATATGCGGATCGAGGATAATAATGTTGTGGCCTACAGGGCAAAAGTGAGCCTTTCGTTCAAGTACCATAGCTAACAGGATATCTTTGACTATTCCAGGGAACCCATGAAGAGTTGGGGTCCCTGGAATAGTTTCAAGCATAATTTATTGATCATCATCTTCCAGGTTTCAGTCTTTTTCTTCCGATATGCTTTCCAGAAAAACCATATTTTCTCCTATTGCGTCGACACAGCAACATTTCAATTCATTTTTCATGACTCCGTAACAGCGCATATTTTTAGTTGCGGGATAGTGATGGAGTTGAGATAGTATTTCCATGACTCCGCATCTATCAAAAAAGCAGTCATGGTTCGGCTGGTGCATGTATGACTGGGCCAACTCAGCCTTTGCCACGGTGATCCTGTCTGCGGTACTCCCCATTTACTTTGTCGCCCTGGTTCCCGAAGAAGGCGCCCGCATTTCACTCCTGGGTTTCGGTCGCACCTTCAGAGCTACGTCACTATGGGGTTATGCTGTTTCCTGCTCCATGCTCATCGTGGCCATAACATCACCATATCTTGGCAGCATTGCCGACAGATTTAACCTGCATAAAAGGCTTCTCATTGCCTATTGCATCTGCGGCGCCCTGGCGACTTCATTTCTCTTTTTTGCCACACCTGGAAGATATATATTCGCCATGCTGCTTTTTATCTTTGCGAACATTGGTTTTGCCGGTGGTAATGTTTTTTACAATGCATTCCTCCCCAAACTCGCGGCAAATCATGAATTGGACCGGTTATCATCACGGGGATTTGCCTATGGTTACTTAGGAGGCGGCATTGCCCTGCTTCTTGTGTTTGTCATGATCCAGGGGTATACATTCTTCGGTTTTGCCGATAAAGGTGCTGCAAGCCGCGCCGGTTTTCTTCTAACCGGTTTCTGGTGGCTTTTTTTTGCCGTTCCCACCTATCTGTATGTCAGGGTCCCTGCAGCCCCAATAATACCGGACAGTCTTCACAGGGGAATCCGTGGATATTTCAGGGTATTTGCCGAAATAAAAAAATACCCGCCCCTGCTTCTCTTTTTAGTCGCATTTCTCTTTTACAATGACGGAATCCAGACAATTATCGTTGTTGCGGCAATTTTTGCCCGGGAAGAACTGGGGCTCTCCCAGGGCACCATCCTCTCCTGTTTCCTCATGATCCAGTTTGTGGCCATGCCGGGCACTTTGCTGTTTGGCCGCCTGGCCGAAGATTTTGGCGCCAAACGTTCGCTGTACTTCGCCCTGTTTCTTTTTATTGTTGTAACCGTATATGCATATTTCATGAAAAAAGCCTGGGAATTCTGGGTTCTGGGATTTGTCATAGCAATTATTCTCGGCGGCAGCCAGGCGGTGAGCCGTTCCCTGTTTTCAGGCCTCATCCCGGAAGGCAAACATGCTGAATTTTTTGGCTTTTATGCAATCAGTGCAAAATTTGCCACAGTTTTCGGTCCGTTTGTGTTTGCCTTGATAGTCGACATTACCGGCTCTGCAAGGCTTTCCATCCTGGCTCTTACGTTTTTCTTTGCCGTTGGCATGTTGCTGCTCACCGGGGTTAACACAAAAATTGAAAAACAGGTTTTGCCGGGTTGAGCAACTGTGAATTTTTATTACTTGCCTTGGAAAGAATTTATATTGTGAGGATATGATGATTTTAAAACAGCTTGAACTTGGAGGTGATAAGGTTTTCTGTTATTTATTAGCCTGCGAAGAAACAGGCGAGGCAGTGGTCATTGACCCTTGCGGTGACGAAGAGCAGCTGCTGGCCCTCATCAAGGAGCTCGAACTTAAAGTACTTTACATTATCAACACCCATTGCCATCCAGACCATACCTGTGGCAATCAGATAATTAAAGATGCAACAGGAGCTGTAATTGTCAGACATGAAGCGGACGAACTTCTTCTGCAGGATCCAGAGGCCCGAAAATATTTCAGCAGACAGGGTTTTCCCCCCACGCCGCCCGCAGATATACTTGTCAAGGAT
>JAWVYE010000457.1:0-2090 GCA_033722905.1 Desulfobulbales bacterium | reverse complement strand
GTGGTGCATAACGCCTATGGTTACGGTTTGTTTACCGGAGGGCTTGGTGCCCATTATGGAGCGGAGAAACTTGGCGCTACGGTTATCCCTATCTCAGGCGGCCAGACCAAGAGACAGATCATGATCATGCAGGACTTTGGCTCCAACGTCCTGCTGGCCACACCTTCTTACGCTCTTAATATGGCTGATACCATGGCAGATATGGGTGTGGATGCTTCCAAGCTTTCGTTGCGTGTCGGTATTTTCGGCGCAGAGCCATGGAGCGAAAATATGCGGGAAGAGGTGGAAAAAAAGCTGGGCCTTAAAGCCATTGATATTTATGGTTTGAGCGAAATTATCGGCCCGGGTGTATCCATGGAATGTATTGAAGCACAGCAAGGCATGCATATTTTTGAGGATCATTTTATGCCGGAGATTATTGAGCCTGATACCGGTAAAGTTCTCCCCATGAGCGAGGAAGGTGAACTTGTATTTACAACTTTAACTAAGCAGGCCTTTCCGCTCATCCGCTACCGGACCAAGGATATAACCAGGCTCATTGCCGAGCCATGTGTCTGCGGCAGAACATTTGTGCGGATGGAAAAAATTACCGGACGCACCGACGACATGCTAATCATCCGCGGGGTAAATGTATTTCCGACCCAGGTTGAGCATGTTCTCATGGGTGTTGAGGGTGTTGAACCCCATTACCAGATCATAGTTAACAGGGAAGGCTCAATGGACACCATGGAAGTCCAGGTGGAGGTTAGTGAACAGCTTTTTTCCGATGAGATAAAGAATCTGGAGAATCTGAGTAAGCGTATCCAGGCGGAGATAAAAGACTTGATCGGTTCTACCTGTAAAATTACCCTGGTTGAGCCAAAAACCATTCAAAGAAGTGAAGGTAAAGCAAAACGGGTGATTGACAATCGTAACTTATAGTATTTTAAAACAAAACTGTTTTGCATTTTTTCATTTTCAGGTAGAACAGTGTTGCTAATCTATGATTCGAGTAAAGCAAGAGGTGGGATATGAAAGTTGATCAAATAGCTGTATTTCTTGAGAACAAGTCTGGTCGTCTTGCCGCTATTACCAGGGTATTGAGTGATAACAGCATTAATATCCGCGCCCTTTCGGTGGCAGATACAGCAGATTTTGGTATTCTGCGCCTTATTGTTGATGACACCGACAAAGCGACCCGGGTTTTAAAGGAGGAGGGCTTTACTGTCGGCAAAGGAGTCGTGATTGCAGTTGAGGTTGCCGATAAGCCGGGCGGACTCGCCAGGGTGCTCGAAGTACTCCATGAAGCAGGGTTGAACGTGGAATATATGTATGCTTTTGTCGAAAAAAGCGACGAGAATGCAGTTCTCATTTTTCGTTTTGATGACCCGGATATCGCCATTACAATTTTGCAGAATGCAGGAATTAAGATATTGACGAGTGAAGAAGTACAGTCAATTTAAAGTAATAAGAAGTGGGGGAATATTGATCTTACGATTAGAGCAATAATCCGGTTTAGCTAAACTAAAAAAGGAGGTTAAAACGTGATGAAGCGAATTTTGAACCTAGCTGTAGCAATTGCAATCTCTTTCAGCCTGGTAGCTGGCCTGTCTCTAGCTTCGGTTGCCAAGGCAGAAGAGACCATCAAGGTAGGAGCCATTCTGGCTGTTACCGGCCCTGCATCATTTCTGGGCGGCCCTGAGGCCAGGACCCTGGAAATGATGGTTGAGGAAATCAATGCAAAGGGCGGCATCAACGGCAATAAGATAGACCTTATCATAAAAGATTCCGGCGCCAATCCGGAGAAGGCCATTTCATTTGTCAAGCAGCTTATAGAGGAAGACAAGGTCTTCGCTATCATTGGCCCTTCGACCAGCGGTGAGACCATGAAGATTAAAAACATTGCCGAGGAAGCCAAGATGATCCTGCTTTCCTGCGCTGCCGCAGAAGTGATCGTTGACCCTGTAGCTAAATATGTCTTCAAGACCCCGCAGAAGGACAGCCATGCCGTCCAGAAAATCTACGGCACCATGAAAGACATGGGCATCAGCAAGATAGCCGTTCTGACAGGCAATACAGGCTTCGGCAATGCCGGCAAGGGCCAGCTGGAG
>JAWVYE010000456.1:0-2092 GCA_033722905.1 Desulfobulbales bacterium | reverse complement strand
TGGGCAAGGTCATGTGGGAGATGGAACACTATGAACGGTCAGTCGACCTTTTTAAAAAGGTCTACGGGCAGAATCCCACTGATCAGACTGCATTAGCCGGACTGGTTGAAGGGCTGAACAAACTGGACAGGAAAAAAGAAGCCCTGCCTTATCTGAATGAGCTTGTCCGGCTGCAGCCGACCAACAGAGGCCTCCGCCGCTATCTTGCCTTTCTTTTATATGATTCTGAAAACTATGATAAGGCCAGGGCTCACTTCACTATCCTGGCCAGAAACGAAGATGTGGAGCTCGACGTCCTGCGTAAAACTGCGCGGACCTATGAGCGCCTTGCGCTGGACCGGCAGGCATCTGAATATTGGGAGCGGGTATTGGCCAGGGATCCGGAAAATATTGCGGCCCATACATTTCTGGCCGGATATTATGAAAATATCAAACAGCAGGAGAGGGCGCTTGCACATTTAGAGGCAATTCTGGCGTACGCTCCTGATGAGGTATCATATGCACACCTTGGAAAAACCTATGAAATGGCGGGGAATCATGACAAGGCCTTGACATATTACGGCAAATATCTCGTTCAGTACCCTGATGATCATGAAACTCTGCAGCGGATTGAGGCCATCAATAACGCCAGAGCAGAGAAAAGACAAACCAGGGAAGCGCTTTCACCCTCCCGGGCTGTCAATGTTCAGGCACTCCGTAAAAAGCTGCAAATGAAAATCGATGATCTTGCAGCGGGCCATCGCTACCGGGAAGCCATACCGGTGTATAGGCAACTGTTTGAAATATCTCCTGCTGATTCCGGCACCCTGGAAACCCTGGGGCGCAATTTAACAGCCATCAGTAAAAATGAAGGCATAAATGCAATGGTGACTTTTCTTGCGGATGTTGCCTTGAATAATAAAGCTGTATACCGTTCCTTGGCCAAGCTTTTAAGAAGTAAGGGGCAGCAGGATGAACTGCTGGCAGTTCTTAATGAAATTCACGGATTTGATCCTGGTGATAATCTTACAACCCAGGAGCTGGCCCTGTTGTGCCTTGAAAGGGGGGAACTGGAAGCTGCAGAAGTCTTTTTCGCGAAACTCTCTGACTCTCAGTGCCGCAATGTGCGCTGCCTGGAAGGAAGAGCCCTGCTTGCTGAAAAACTTTACCTGCCGGCTCACAGGCTCCGGGACTATCAGGCGCTGCTGAAGCTCCAGCCTGACCGCAATGAAATAAGACTTGCAGTAATCGGCCTGGCTGCAGAAATGGGATTACTTGATGCAGCAGTATTTCATGCCGGCTATTTACAATATTTTACATCTGCGGATAAAGATCTTGAACCTAAAATTCTTCTGGCCGATGCCTACAGGGAATCGGGTTATCTGGCCAGAGCCATAGAGCGTTACCGCAGCGCATTAAACCTGACATCAGAGCAGACCGAATCATTGCATGGGTTGCGCATCCGATCATGGCTTGGAATAGCAGAATCGTATGAGAAACTGGGCCTGCTGTACGAGGCTGAGCAGACACTGCGTGCAGCCCTGGTGCATGAAAAAAACCGCATCCCGGTCCTTGAGGCGCTGTTTTACCTTTTTCTTAGGGCAGACCGGATTGATGACAGCGAGATCTGGTTAACCGCACTCAATCAGGAGATACAGGAATTTCAAGAGCGTGGTCCGGCAAGTGAAAACCCGGCCTGGAAAAAAGAGTTTCTCCAGGCGCAGATGTATGGCGCCGCCAATGACCACGATCTGGCCATTGAGCTGTATAACAAAGCTCTAGCACTGTTGCCCCAGAAAGAGAGCAGTAAAACAAGGGTTCAAGGTATGCAGAAGGCTGTATCAGAGAATGTCATCCAGACCCATATGGCCAGGAGTTTCTTTAAAAAAGGGGAATATGCTGCAGCTGAAAAAATTATTCTCGGGCTGCAAAACAATGAGGCGCTGGCACTGGAGCTTCAGGTATTGCTGGAACAAGTTTACCGTTCCTGGGGTAGAACAGCCCTTGCCGACAGCCTTGCAGCCAGGACTGAAGAGTATGCGGCCGAGGATTTTGGCAGGCAGTTGGCCCTGGCCGGATTGTACCGGACTTATAATGATCCTTTCCGGCAGTA
>JAWVYE010000455.1:0-2095 GCA_033722905.1 Desulfobulbales bacterium | reverse complement strand
GACGGAGAGCCGCAGCAGGTCTGCATGGATTGACAGTTTCTGCTTTGTAGGTTCATCAAAGGCAAGATACTGGGATGAGTAGGGGTGGATGATCAGAGTCTTGCAATCGCCAAGATTTGCCAGGTTATAGATCATTTTCAGATTATCGATGAACCTGAAACCGGTTTCCTGATCCCCGAGGCCGAATGTCAACAGGCCCGTGTAACCCTTTTGGCCGAACTGTTTTTTTGCCGTGGCATGGGAGGGGCTGTCCTCAAGTCCGGGGTAGTTGAGCCAGGCCAGCTCTTTCCTCCCCTGCAGATATCTGGCCACAGCCATGGCATTTTCCATGTGCCTTTCCAGGCGTAATGCCAGGGTGTCAAGGCCGATCATGGTCAGATAGGAATGGAAAGGCGCCTGGGTGGTGCCGAAATTGATGTGGTGCTCACGCCAGACCTTGTCCAGGAAAGCCAGCGGGCCCTTGCGGTCAATAAAAGGCTTGAGATCAGGGAAGCGGCCGGATGCGGCCCAGTCGAATCTGCCGCTGTCAATAACTGCTCCGCCGGTGGCGTCGCCGTGGCCGCTGAGGTACTTTGTCGTTGAGTGGACTACCACGTCGGCGCCCAGCTCCAGAGGGCGGCAGAGGTATGGGGTTGCCATGGTATTGTCCACCATGAGAGGCAACCCATGGCGGTGGGCAATTTCAGCAGCCGCGGCAAGATCCGGAACATCCATTTTCGGATTACCGATGGTTTCCAGCCAGACAAACCTGGTTTTGTCATTGATTGCATTTTCAACGGCTGCCATGTCCGTAGATTCGACAAAGCGGGCCGTAATATTGTATTTTTTGAAAATGTTGGCAAAAAGCACGTAGCTGGACATGAAAAGGGAGTTGCCCGTGACAAATTCATCGCCGGCGCGCAGCAGGGCAAGGCAGGCATTGGTTATGGCTGCCATGCCTGAAGACATGACGACGGCCCCGCTGCCCCCTTCCAGGGCGGCCAGCTTCTCTTCCAGAACCCTGTTGGTCGGGTTGGTCAAACGCATGTATATATGGTCTGTGGTTTTACCACCGAATGTCCGGCTGAGATTTTCAGCAGTGGGATGGGCATGGGAGGCGGTCTGATGAATAGGCGGCAGGGTGGAGCCTTCCCATTTTTCCGGACTCTGTCCGGTATGAATGACCCTGGTGTTGAAATGCATGTTTTTATGCAGAGCCATGGCGGGTATCCTCACGAGTATGTTATTGTCAGTTTTAAGAAGCGCAGGCAGGGATCAGCTCTCGGCAGGCAATCCGGCCACAGGTAAATAGCCGGATTAATAAATCAGAGTTTAAACACGGAGAACATACTATCTGAAGTGTTTATGGGTCGTCGCATGGTTGTTTTCAGTCATAGGTTTGGAGGTTGCTTGCTGAGAGCTGATCCCTGCCTGCTATCCGGTATTTTTACAATAAAGATTTCAGAACTTCGCATTCCCTGCAGATTTTCATTTTTTCCTTCCAGTTCTGCTGGACTTTCCCTTCGCAAATGGTGCCGTTGATAAACCAGCACAGTTTTCCCGCCTGGAATTCCCAGGCCGGACAGTTTAATTTACGCTTGCGGGGGCATTTTTTTACGGTCCAGCATGCCTTGGTGTTGCTTTCAGCGCCTCTTTTTCTGGCTAGAAGAAAAAAGACCTGGCGCTCAACATGGGCAGGAATAGCACGCCAGCCCTGTTCATAACTGTGTACCGCCTTAATGGAAGTTCCTATTAATTCAGCCAGTTCTTTTTGAGTCTTGCCAAGTATTTTGCGGGCACGCAAAAACTCTTTTTCATCCATTGTCAGAACCCTCTGGAGTATTGCCGAAAGAAAACAGGGACAATGTACCACAATGTGGTACAGGATATCAACCAGTAATTATTAATTTGGCAAAAAAAACGGTAACCCTCTGCAGGGCTGGGTTTGAGGGCATCCGGACCCTGTTTTTTTCTGTTACGCGGATTCGGGGCCAATAAAATGGTGCTGCCGGCAGGCAGAATACGCAAGGTCTTGGTTAATAATGTGCAGGAGCATGCCTGCAGCAGCAATCAGGCGCAAATTGAATTATAACAGACAACAGGGTATATTAACGTT
>JAWVYE010000454.1:0-2108 GCA_033722905.1 Desulfobulbales bacterium | reverse complement strand
GCCCCCCTGGCTGAAGCTCTGGTTGCCCAGGGCCGCATCTCGAGCTCAATCTGGCTCGACATAAAGGTCAAGGCCGAGCAGAAGATGAAAAGCGAGGTCTTGAAAGATCTGCTGGAAGTGAACCCGTGATACTGTTTTCCAGGTAACACTCCCGGATTATACCGCTGTCTACCGACCTGGTGAACGCCGCTGGCTGCCGGGTGTCCGCAGGAACATATAATTTTCCCGGGCCCTGTTCGCCCGTTCTTTTTTTACCTCTTCCAGGTTCATGGCTGCCAGAGGGAAGCCGAGCTTTACCGACTCAGAGAAGTGAAACTCTGCCGAGGCAAGTCTGCCCTGTTCCGACATGATAATGCCCAGATTGTTATGTATTTCCCCGGCCACTTGCGGATGCCGCTGCAAAAGATCCTTTAAGATATTTTCTGCTTCAGCGTATCTCTTCTGTTTGCTAAGAGTCACTGCCAGATTGATTGTAATTGCCGGCTTGCCGGGCTCCAGGGAAACAGCCTTCCAGTAATGTGCCACCGCCTCGTCAAGTTTGTTCTGGGCCGCGAGAACATTTCCGAGGTTATAATGAAGCATGGCAGCGCCGATGCTCGGGTTAAGGCTCAAAGCCTTTTCATAATGTCTAACAGAGTTTTCATAGTCGCCAACCGCTTCAAAGGCCCTGCCAAGATTCATTTGCGCTCTCGGTTTATCGGGAGATTTCAAAGCACTGTCCTTGGCCAGGGTAAGCTCATCCTGCCAGACCATATTCCGCTGAAAAGTCCAGGTGGAAAACATAATGACAACCAGGACCAGCACGGCTTTTTTCAGCCTTGCCTCCTGCAGCAACCGGTCAGCCAGAACGGCTACGGCCAGAATGATGAACATGGAGGGGAGATACGTTCGGTGTTCGAAAATTATCTCCAGCCCGATAACCGAGGACTCTATGAGCAGGTTGCCGAGAAACCAGAAAATTGCAAAGGAAAGAATCCGTTGTTTTCTGGCCAGCATGATACCGGCAGTAAACAGCGATAGTAAAAGCAGCAGTGACAGGATTGTCGTAAACGGATCAAACATGGAGGTTGAAACGGAAAAGTGATGTTCCAGGTTAAGCCTTGAGGGGTGGGGCAAAAAAACCTGGCTGATATAAAAGACTACAACCCGGAACTCGGTGAGAACCCGCTCTATAAGAGTGAAATCACGGATCCTGTAAGAGGATTTGATTAAGGTAAGTGGATCCGTTCCCAGGTAAAAAACGCCTATTATTACTAACAGGACTCCTACTGCGGCCATGGGCAGAAGCCGCTTCTTTACCCAAGCCCTACTCATACCCTGCAGGAAGAACCATTCATAAAGCAGGATAAAAAAAGGCAGAGTCGCTGCAATCTCCTTGGATCCCAGGGCCAGTAACCCGGATAACAGGCAACCGAAAAAATAAAAAACCTTTTTCTTTAGCACCGGCGCAATCCTGCCCCGAATATATAAAAGCATGGCAAGAATATAAAACATTGCCGCCAGGCTGTTCATGCGCTGAATAATATACGTTACTGACTGGACGTGCAGCGGATGAACTGTCCACAGCAATGCTGCGGAAAAAGCAAGCAGATGTGCATGATCATTGCGTTGCTGCCGCAGATCAAGCGAAAGTGTTATTTTAAAAAACAAAAAGAGTAATACACCTGTGGCTGCATGGATCAGGATATTAACCAAATGATAGCCGGGCAGCCATAATTGGTGCAAAAAATAATTACCGGCAAAAGTCAGGTTTGCCAGCGGCCTGGTTGAAATGGTACTTTCAACCGCAGCATCACGGATTGATTCGGAGTCAAGTTCTGATAGCCGTATACTGTAATTGGCGACAATATTGCGCCAGTCATCAAGGATAAAAGGACTGTTAAAAGTATTGGCGTAAAGGATAAAAACCAGGCAAACAAGAAAGATTGGAAAAATAAAAACATGCCATTTTTGGGGAGTTCTGGATCGGTATTCGGATAATTTATCGGTACCGTTGTGTTCTGCTGTTTCCATTGAAATAAAGCAATCAGGGTATCTTGGTAAAAATAAACTTTATTGATTCGTAGCCACTTGCATGTATGGCTGACCTAAACTACCGGGCCCATAAT
>JAWVYE010000453.1:0-2120 GCA_033722905.1 Desulfobulbales bacterium | reverse complement strand
GCATGATATTTTTGTCAAAGGCCTCATTGTACAGGCCCTGCTCTGACTCAATGGCTGTCCAGAACGATCCCTCTATGGGCAGGAACATGAGAACAAAATCCAGGGTTCTTATGCCCTCCAGTTCTTCATAACGTTTTTCGTTTAACGTTTTCACATGGGCCCTGATAGACATGATGTGCTCTTTTAGGTGTTTCTGCCTTTTTTCCTCTTTATCTGCGGAGCAGAATTTTTCATAGGCTGCCAGGGACACCTTGGAATCAATGACTATATCCTTGCCTTCAGGCAGGTGGACGATAACGTCGGGATGCCGCCGTTGCCCCTCTTCACCCGCATACATGGCCTGCACTTCATACTCACGGCCTTTCTGCAGGCCGGATTCCTCCAGAACCCTTTCAAGGATCATCTCTCCCCAGGAACCTCTGGTCTTGCTCTGTCCCTTGAGGGCATTGGTCAGGTTGACCGCATCCTCGCTGATGCGCTCATTGAGTGTTTTTAAGTGGATTATTTCATTGAGCAGAGAAATTCTGTCCTTTGATTCCTTGTCATAAACATCTTCCACCTTTTTCTTAAAATCGACAAGCTGCTCCCGCATGGGTTTGAGGACACCTTCAATGTTCTCCCTGTTCTGTTCGGTAAACTTCCTGCTCTTGTCTTCAAATATCCTGTTGGCGATATTCTGGAACTCCATTTTGAGCTGGTCCCTGGCTTCCTGCAGTAATGCCAGTTTTTCTTCGGCATTCCGGCGTTCATCCTCAAGTCTGGTCTCCAGCTCAGATAACTTTGTCTGCAAGGCAGTATTTTCCTGGCGTGTTATGCCCAGTCCCTCTTCCAGACCGGAAAGCCGAGAATTTTTTTCTTCGGCGACAGCCCGCCGCTCCGCTTCAGCGGCAAGCTGCTCCCGCAAGGCGGCAGCATCCTCTTCAATATCCTTTATCTCACCCTTCAGTTCCGCAACCTGCCGGTTTTTTCCGGCCAGAAGCAGGAGCGCCCCGATAATTCCAAGCAAAAAACCAACTATTACCGCCACTAATGTTCCAGCATCATACATGCATTACTCCTTGTCTAGAGTTTCATTCAGGGCAAGTCCTCGCTTGACACCCTGGCTGAAAACAACTTATATAGTTTTTCTATGAAATTTCAAAAGGAAAAGATAATTTTAACCGGTTATCGGGCAACGGGAAAAAGCGCGATCGGTAAAATACTGGCTGACCTGCTTGGCTTCGGTTTTGTAGATACGGACCAGGCCATTGAAAATATGCAGGGAGAAACAATAGCTGAAATGGTCAGCAGAGGGGGCTGGGATCTGTTCCGCAGGAAAGAGGAAGACATGCTCTTGCAGCTTTCCCGGAGCAAACACAACGTCATTGCCTCTGGCGGCGGTTCAGTCATCCATAAAAACGCCTGGCAAAAATTGCGCAAAAATGCTCTTGTCGTCTGGCTGACTGCCGATGTCAATACAATCTGCCGGCGTCTTGCCGCAGACAGCAACACCGATGACCAAAGACAGCCGCTTACGGAAATGGGAACCATGGATGAAATTGCCATGGTATTAAGTGAACGGCAGCCTCTTTATGAACAGAGTTCAGATATCACCATTAATACTGAAGGCAAAACCCCGGAACAGGTTGCTGATATTATTATGGCAGAGCTAAAACAAGGAAATTGATCATGGCAGGTAACACCTTTGGCAAAGTTTTTCGGATCACCACCTGGGGTGAATCGCACGGCCCTGCATTGGGAGCTGTTATTGACGGGTGCCCGCCAGGCATTGCCTTGGATATCACCGACATCCAGAAAGATCTCGATAAGAGGAGGCCCGGCAAGGGCGGCGGCGAGAGCCCCCGCAAGGTACTGGACCGGGTTGAAATCATGTCCGTGGTCTTCCAGGGGCTGACAACATGCACGCCAATCTCATTGATCATCTACAACAAGGATGCCCAAAGCAAGGCATATGAGCATTTGCAGAATATTTTCAGACCCGGTCACGGTGACCTCACCTACCTGAAAAAATACGGCATAAGGGATCATCGCGGCGGCGGCAGGGCTTCAGCCCGGGAAACTGTTGCCAGGGTTGCTGCCGGGGCTGTTGCCAGAAAGTTACTGGCTGCTGAAAATATTTC
>JAWVYE010000452.1:0-2131 GCA_033722905.1 Desulfobulbales bacterium | reverse complement strand
GCCTTGTCAGCATCATGGAAAAAACCCTGATGCCCTTTGAAAAGAAACTGCCTTCGACGGATATAAGGTTCCTCGCAATTACGGAGAAACTTGTCAAAAATCCACAGCAGGAGTTGGAGCAGATGCTGGCGGATGAAAGCCATCTCGCATATCACGAGGACCAGTACCATCGCCTCTACCAGGAAGAACATGGCCGTATCATGGAGTTGATAGCCCGGAAAAAAGGCGAATTCATGAAAAAGCATGGCGTGGCTTTAACCGCCCAACGCTTGCGCATCATGGCAAAACAATGCCAGGAAGAAATCCTTGATATAAGCGACATCTGTGAAATTTTTATCGATTACGTCAAGCTCATTAAAGAATGCGAAAAAAACATTTCAGCAAAATGCGGTATTCATGTTACTTTCAGCGAGGATGCAATCGACAGGATCCTGACCAGGCAGCCCCTTAATCAGGCAATTATCCAGGATCTATGTGATACCCTGGGCTCAACATATGAGTATGGGCTGGGATTGCTGGAGCAGAAAAAAGGGATTGCCCACGTGGTTATCCCCGGAGAGGGAATCGACAGGCCTGACCAGTATATTAATGATCTGGTCGAAGATTTTTTTAAAACCTGACCGTATATTGGTTCTTGCTGCTGATACACATATTTTACCAGAGGAGAAAAAAATGATATTCCCTGAATACCGCCCGAGAAGGCTTCGTAAAAGCGAGGCATTCCGGGCACTTATCCGAGAAACACACCTGTCGCCGGCGCAACTTGTCTATCCTGTTTTCGTGATGCCCGGCAAGAACAAGCGCGAACAGATTTCTTCCATGCCCGGTGTTTACAGACTTACCGTGGATAAGCTTGCCCAGGAAGCCAGGGAGTGCCTCAAATTAGGGGTCAACTCGGTCATTCTTTTCGGACTGCCTGAGAAAAAAGATCCCATGGGGTCGGGGGCCCATATAAAGGACGGCATCATCCAGCGCGCCATCCGGGAATTGAAAAACTCTGTGCCGGAACTCCTCGTCTTCACCGACGTCTGTCTGTGCGAGTATACCTCCCACGGCCATTGCGGCGTTATAATTGAAAACATGGTAGATAATGACGCCACCCTGGAAATTCTGGCCAAGACGGCTGTTTCCCATGCAGCCGCAGGAGCGGATATGGTTGCCCCGTCGGACATGATGGACGGCAGAGTCGGCGAGATAAGGGCGGCCCTTGATGAAGCAAATTTTGATACGGTCCCGATCATGTCTTATGCCGTCAAGTATGCCTCTTCCTTTTACGGCCCGTTCCGCGACGCCGCCGACTGCTCGCCCCAGGAAGGCGACCGCCGCGGCTACCAGATGGATCCGGCCAACTCCCTGGAAGCTCTCAGGGAGGCAACCCTGGATGTGGAGGAAGGAGCGGATATCCTCATGGTCAAGCCGGCTGTGGCCTACCTTGACATCATCTCCAAGCTGCGGGACGAATTTGACCTGCCCATTGCCGCTTACCATGTGAGCGGCGAATATGCCATGATCAAAGCGGCCGGCGCCAACGGCTGGATTGACGAGGAGCGCGTCATGGCTGAAACTTTGCTTTCCATCAGGCGGGCCGGAGCGGAAATAATACTCACCTATTTTGCCAAGGATATGGCCAGGCTCCTCCAGGGATAGGCCGCTTTTGCACGGGTATCTCAGCGGCCTGCCATTACTTAATGAATAAACCTGTCTTATGCTGAAAACAGACACCATGAATTTCCAGGCCTACCTTGAGGATGCCTGGAAGCTTATTAAGCAGGAACCGGTTATCGTCATCCTGGGCGGCCTGATTGTCCAGCTTTTAACCATCCTGACCATGGGCATTCTTGCCGGCCCCTTTCTGGGCGGTTATTTTTTATTGATAATCCTTTTTCTCAGGGATAACAAAAAACCATCGTTCAATGATATTTTTGCCGGCCTGCAGCAATTCGGCAACCTCTTCCCCTACTTTCTTGTCCTGCTTGTAATTTTCATTGGCTTTATGCTCCTGATCCTGCCCGGTTTTCTTTTTGCCACCTGGTGGATTTATGTTCTGCCCCTCATGGTGGACAGAAAGCTCTCCTACAGTGAAGCCATGCGTGTCAGCATGAACAGGGTCAATGAAACAGGTTTTCTCATG
>JAWVYE010000451.1:0-2133 GCA_033722905.1 Desulfobulbales bacterium | reverse complement strand
GTAAGAAAATGGACCGTATGCGCAGCGCTGCATCCCATATCTCCTCCCAGCGCATGTCAGAGAACTTCTTGCGGTGCAGTTCAAGTTCAATCTTTTCCTTAAGACCGTTTTGACTGACAAAATGTTTATAGGCATCTGTAGCAATGCAAAGAGTTGCCGGCACCATAAAGCCTGATTCCTGCAGCCCCCTCAGAGCTGCGGCCTTGCCGCCGAAAGTCCGCGAATCCGCCCGGCTTATTTCAGATAATTTACATACTGTTTTCATCGCTGATGTGCAGTTCCATGACTTCCTGAAAACGGCTGACCAGGTAGTAACACCGTACCGAAATAATGATAAAGGCGGTGGAGGGGGCCCGGAGAAAATCCTCCAGGTAAGGATGTTTTTGCAGGTAGAGCAGGGCCAGGTCTTCCTGTGATGGATCGGGGACTGTACTGTTCACCGAGCCCAAAACCGTTACCGCCTTTGCATCATGAAAATCCTGCTCCCTGTTGGACCGGTCATCTATGAGCAATGCAACACCCGGGTTACTCCTGATATTGGCAAATTTTCTCGTTGCTCTTGGGGTTGCCAGAACAATTTTTTGCAGATCGTCTGTCACTGCAAAGGCAATCAGGCTGGCATAGGGCACGCCCTCTGGAGTCTGCGTGGAAAGTACGGCCAGTTTCTGGGATAAAAGAAGTGCTCCAATCTCGCTTTGCAGCTGCTCCCTGTTTATCATTGTATTCACCGAGTTTGGAAAGAACCGGTATCACTCTAATATACCGGTCAGCTCTCATTGACAAAACAGTTTTAGACCATATTTTTATTTATATCCTATGATTACATTTAAGTCTAAACTAATTCTGCAGGCTTTTTGTTAATAATAAGGAAATTTAAACTAGTTTATTTAAAAAAACTTACACAAGGGAGGCATGGTATGAAGAATATCGTAACAATTTTTTTAACCGGGTTTCTGTTTCTCGTGCCTGTATTATCGGCGGCGCTTGAAATCGGTGACGTGGCCCCTCTGTTTGAGGCCGATTCTGACAAAGGGCCGGTCAAGCTCCTTGATTACCGCGGCAAGAAAAATGTAGTGCTTGCCTTTTACTTTGCTGATTTCACGCCTGTCTGAAAAGGGGAACTGCAGGCCTTCCAGAAGGATATTAAGAAATTTGAAGGCCTCGACACCCAGGTGCTGGGTGTAAGTTATGACAGCATTGCCACGCATAAAAAGTTTGCCGCAGAATACGGTATTACCTTCCCGCTTATCGCAGACGAGGATGAATTGGTCAGGAAACTTTACGGCAAAGGCAGGATTACCTACCTGATCGACAAGAACGGCATTATCCGGTACATCCAGGAAGGGGTCCCGAAAAACAGGAAGTTGCTGAGAAAAATAAAAAAACTGGAGTAGCTTTTGCCGGCAGTGCGTTTTTCTTACCAAAAACTGCACCAAAAAATTATATGGGGCAAACCGATTTTTAAGGCAATAATCCGGTTTGCCTTTTTCTAAAGATGGCTGTGAAGAAAAAGGATCAAATCAGGTTCGGCCTGTGCTGTATATTCCGGCAGGAGCCGATAGCATTCAGGCAGGTTACCGCCAAAACGCTGCAGAAATTATCCCGTCCCGATCAACTCGTCCGCCTTTCCGAAATATGTCTGCACAATGTCCGGAGCCTTGTTAAAGCCCTCCAGTATGCCTCTGCTCATGGCATTGGAGCCTTCAGGATCCTCAGTCCCCTGCTGCCGCGCTATACCCATCCTGAGGTCGCCTACACGCTTGATGACCTGCCTGCGGGTGCGTCTATCAGGGAGGGATTTGCCAGGATACGCAAATTCAGGCAGCAGCATGACTTGCGTCTCAGTTTCCATCCTGATCAGTTCAACGTTCTCTCTTCGCCCAGACCCGAAGTGATCGCTAATACAAAACGCGAGTTGGCATACCAGGGTATGCTGGCTGACCTGGTTGACGCCGAGGTGATCAATATCCACGCCGGTGGCGCATACGGCGATAAGCAGAAGGCGCTTGCACGTTTGCAGGAAAATGTCAAGAACCTCCCCGGGTCAATTTTAAGCCGCCTTTCCCTGGAAAATGACGATATCACCTTCACTCCTGCAGACCTGATCCCGGTCTGCGAGAGATTACAGATACC
>JAWVYE010000450.1:0-2134 GCA_033722905.1 Desulfobulbales bacterium | reverse complement strand
ACCATGGAGGCTGTAATGAAGATGCACGAGCTTGATCCCTATTTTGATCTTGTGGTAACCTCACTTGACGTGCAGCGGCCAAAGCCTGATGCCGAAGCATTACACAAAATACTTGGCCATTTTGAACTGCAGGCAGACCAGGCCGTCTATATCGGCGACAGCATTGTAGATCGGCAGCATACCGCAGGCGTTAAGATGCGGCTCATTTCGTTCAAAAATCCTGATCTGCCTGCAGAATTTCATGTGAACTGCTTTCGTGATATTTCAAGGTTGGCTATTTTTCAGGATTAAATTATTGTTGCAGCAGGAGAATATGTATGTGGGACCTGGAAGTAGTGCATGATATCCTGATAGAAGGCTCTGACTTTGCGTCATGTAAAGAGCGTGTGAGCAGTTTTTTTGACAGGACAATGCTCATCCGTTATGACAGTGTGGTCATCGTGAGAAGTGAGTCGGTCAACGGATCTGATCAGACATTCTGGACAAGAATCCAGGAAGGTTTGACCGCCAACAAGCACTCCATGAAGAAACTCCTGGCGAATTTAAAAGAGGAAGGCTTTGCATCCATTGATGATCTGCAAAGCCTGGAACAGGGATACCTGTCAAAAATTCTCCATACAATTGCCCACCTCAAGGATGGCTTTGTCGGTGTGGACAGCCGCTTTTACAACCTTGTTGAGGACTCGCATAGTATAACAAGAGGTCTTTTGCAAAAACTGATCGAGGCCACCGATCGTTACTGGATTTTAAGAGTGGAAGGAAAGATCATCTCAACAAGTGAGGATCCTTTTGAGGCGTTGCGAACCTTTGAACTGAAGGAAAAACAGGTCAACTGAGAAAGGGCTGCAGCCTCATTTGTCATGATGATGGTGGTGCTGATGCCCTTTGGCCGGGCCGCCGACAGATTCCAGGGCCTTTGCAAAGGCCGCGTCTGCCTTTTTCAGCAGATCCCGGGCCTGCTCTATGTATGCCGCTGTAGTGGAATGCCCAGCCTGCCTCGCCACCTCAGCCCATTGCGCATATTCTTCTCCATGACTTTCATTGTGCTGCAGCCAGTGCGTGATAAGCATTTGCAGCTTTTCAATGTCGGAGTATTTTTTTTCAGTCATGATCCTGCCCTTTATTGTCCAGGGTTACCGTGCCGCCAAGGAAATCTATATCCCTGACCCGGGCAGATTTTACCAGCTTGGGATCTTCAAAAAAGGTGGTGACCAGAACTCCTTCGCCTGTTACTTCCAGGCGGGTTACATTTTCCATTATTTTTTCCTGCTCACCATTGTTATCCAGTACTACATTCATTTGACACATTTCTTTGCCCTACTTTTAGTTTTAGCATAAAACCCTTTATACCATGAAGCGGAATTCCCCCTTGCCGAGAAGATCATGCAGATGCAGGACACCAGCCAGATGACCTCGTTCATCGGTAATCGGCAGGATGGTAATTTCATGCTCCTGCATAATACTTAAGGCATCGGCGGCCATGAGCTCCCTGGAGATGGTTTTGGGTGCCGGGGTCATATGATCGGCAGCAGACTGCGTATCAAGGTCAACATCTTTTGCCACCATCCGCCTGATGTCGCCATCGGTGATAATTCCCGCCACCCGTTGTTCCTTATCAACAATGAGCACCGCGCCCAGGTTTTTAGCATTCAAGACCGCGACCGCCCGGCGCAGAGAGGTCTCTTTCCCAACCATGGGAATATGATCACCGGTGATCATTACCTCTGATACATTTACTATCAGGCGTTCACCCAGGCTGCCGCCCGGGTGATTCCTGCGGAAATCACATTCCTTAAACTGTTTACGCTCAAGAAGAACAACAGCCAGTGCATCACCCATGGCAAGTGCGGCAGTGGTGCTGGCGGTGGGAGCCAGACCAAGAGGACATGCCTCTTTCGGTACGGCAACATTTAAGACGGCATCAGCAAGTTTGGCCAATGTTGAATCGGGGTTCCCGGACATTGCGATTATTGACACGGAGCGGTTTTTCAGGCTGTTGACCAGCAGGTTCAGTTCTGCTGTTTCACCACTGTATGAAATGGCAAGGACTATATCCCTCTGGTCAACAATACCCAGGTCACCATGCATGGCCTCAACCGGATGCAGAAAGAAGGAAGCCGTACCGGTGCTGTTT
>JAWVYE010000449.1:0-2142 GCA_033722905.1 Desulfobulbales bacterium | reverse complement strand
CTCTCCATGAACAGCAGCAGATGAGAGTGTAAATAATTATTGGCAAGGAGAGCAGGCTAAATGTCTATGAGCGATCCCCTGGCAGATATGCTGACCAGGATAAGAAATGCAGGAATGGTTCGATATGAAACAGTTGATGTTCCCATGTCCAACCTGAAAATTGGTGTGGCAAAAGTTCTGCGTGATGAAGGCTATATCAAAGATTATGAAATCATCGAGGATAACAAGCAGGGTACCCTGAGAGTTGAGCTGAAGTACGGTCCGCAGGATGAACTGGTTATAAACGGATTGCGCAGGGTGAGCAAACCTGGTTTGAGGAAATATGTTAAGGCTGACGATATACCAAAGGTTCTGAGTGGCCTGGGGATATCAATTCTCTCGACTTCCAAGGGTATTATGACCGACCGTGAGGCGCGTCGGTTGCGGGTCGGGGGCGAGATACTTTGTGAAGCCTGGTAAACAGGCAATCGTAAGCGGTAATAGGAGAATTGCATGTCCAGAATAGGTAACAAACCGATCCCGATGCCGAAAGGGGTAAAGGTCGATATCCAGAAATCAAAGGTGGTAGTCACCGGCCCCAAGGGCAAACTGGAAAGGGAAATCCGGCCTGAGATCTCTATTAAAGAGGAAGACGGCAACCTTATACTTGCGACCCAGGATGAAAGCAAGAGCAGTATGGCCATGAAGGGGCTGACCCGCTCGCTGGTCAACAATATGGTTGTGGGTGTAAATTCCGGTTTTCAGAAAAAGTTGATTGTTGAAGGGGTTGGCTACCGGGTGAGTGTTGAAGGAAATGGACTCACCCTGAATGTCGGTTATTCCAATCCGGTTAAGTTCAAGCTGCCTGCAGGTGTAACGGCAACAATGGTGGATAAGGCAAACATTGTTATGCTTGAATCTATTGACAAGGAACTGCTGGGCTTAACGGCAGCTAAAGTGCGTGAAGTCAGAAAGCCGGAGCCTTATAAGGGTAAAGGCATCAGGTATGAGGATGAGCACATCGTCCGCAAGGTCGGCAAGTCTGCAGCGAAGGCATAAATATTATTTCGATAAGGATGTTGTGGGATTGAATGATATCAAGTCGCAACAAAGAACAGCAGGTAGAAAGTAATGGCAAAGACATATCCTACGGTTACAGCGCGCCTGAAACGCATTAAGCGCATCAGGAAGAAGATAACAGGCACCCCGGATAAACCGCGCATGCGTGTTTATAAAAGTGCCAAGCATTTTTACGCCCAGGTTATTGATGATACAAAAGGGCATACCCTGGTCTCCATGTCGTCACAGGACAAGAATATCTCCAGTGAGGACATCAAGGGTAAATGTGCCCTGGCCCGTAAGGTCGGTGTGCTTCTGGCAGAAAAGGCGAAATCAGCCGGCATTGAAAAAGTAGTGCTTGACCGCGGCGGCTATATTTACCATGGCCGGGTCAAGGCGTTTTCAGAAGGTGCCAGAGAAGGTGGTTTGGTTTTTTAGGGGCAAGTGACTGCACCAGTAAGAAAACAGGGCAGATTTTTTGCCATAATAATTTTTTGAATTGGGAGAATAGTTTTGGCGGAATATACAAAGTCAAAAGGCGAAGGTGCTACGGACTTAATTGAAAAGATCGTCTATATCAACAGGGTGGCAAAGGTTGTCAAGGGTGGCCGGCGTTTCAGTTTCAGCGCCATCGTGGTCATCGGGGATGGTAATGGCAAGGTCGGTTATGGCCTGGGCAAAGCCAACCAGGTCCCTGAGGCAATCCGCAAGGGTGTTGAAAGGGCCCGCAAGGATATGCGGCAGGTTTCCCTGACCTCAACATCCATCCCCCATGAGATTATCGGCAAGTATGGTGCCGGTTCCGTAATGTTGAAGCCGGCATCCGAAGGTACCGGGGTTATTGCCGGTGGAGGTGTCCGGGCGGTTCTTGAAGCTGCAGGTGTACAGAATATACTTACCAAGTGTCTTGGTTCCCATAATCCCCATAATCTTGTCAAGGCCACCCTGGACGGTCTGCGCAGATTGAGAAGTGCGGAGCGTATTGCAGCTCTGCGGGTTGTTTATATTGAGGAACTCAGTGCCTGAATGACGACCGGTGCCACGCAGCTGTTTTTTTGTTTGGACCGGCTGCAGTATAAAGGTGCAGAAATTTAAAATTAAAAT
>JAWVYE010000448.1:0-2154 GCA_033722905.1 Desulfobulbales bacterium | reverse complement strand
CCTCAGTGCGCGAGCGTTTCCGCATAAACAATGAGTATATTTCCGAAGCGGAATTTGCCGCAGAAGGCAGCCGTATTCATGATATTCTGGGCGGCAGGCAGATCACCTATTTTGAGTTCACAACCGCCCTGGCCCTGTTGTGGTTTGCCAGGCGGAAGGTGGACCTGGCAATTCTTGAAGTTGGCCTAGGCGGCCGGCTTGATGCCACCAATGTCATCACACCGCTGGTCAGTGTCATAACCAATGTTTCCATGGACCATGAAATGTACCTTGGCAACACCCTCGCTGAAATAGCAGGGGAGAAGGCCGGCATCATCAAGGAGAACATCCCTGTTGTCAGCGGGGTCGGCACCGGGGAAACTGAGGATGAAAGAGTTGTCCTGTCAGTTGTGGAGCGTTTCTGCAAAGAGAAAAAGGCCCCTTTGTTTCTGCATGGTAGGGATTTCCTGGTGGAGTATACAGAAAACAACATGTGGGATTACTGGGCCATGAAGCGCAAGGGCTGCTGCCAGCTCAGAGAAAAAATCAAAGGCCTTTCCGCCGGCCTCAAAGGCAAGTACCAGATACTCAATACAGGCCTGGCCCTGGCAACCCTGGAAATTCTTGCACAGTTCGGCTTTTCAGTTGATGAGGCAACAATCCGTTCAGGCGTGCAGCAAGTGTCCTGGCCGGGCCGCCTGGAGTCTTTCTGCCTGGAACGGCAGAGCGGCCGCCTGGTGGACTGCTCAACTGAAAACACATTGCACTACCTTCTGGACGGGGCCCATAATCCTGCCGGTGTGGCTTCCCTGTGTGAGTCGCTGCAGGATGATTTTGCCTATGACAGGTTGATCCTTGTCTGGGCGGCAATGTCTGACAAGGAATATCATGCTGTGCTGCCGCAGGTGGCGCAACTGGCCGAAGTAATAATTTTTACAAAGCTTGATTACGAACGCTCAGCCGAGCCAAAGCAGATGCTGGCAGCTCTGCCCCGGGAAATCCAGGCCAGAGTCCGCTGTGACGACTCACTGGAGTCTGCCCTTGCCAAAGCTGCAGAAGCAGCTGGCCCGGAAGACCTGATCTGCATAGCCGGCTCCCTATATCTCGTGGGGGAGGCCAGGAAGATATTGCGCGGTGAACTGGTATGAACGATTATTTTCAATTTGACGGGGTGGATGAGGCTGAAATCCGCCGGCAGAAGGACAAGGCGCGAAAGCTGCGCAAAAGCCGCTGGTGGCAGCAGAAGCTTGCCGCAGGCACATGTTACTATTGCGGCAGGTCTTGCAAACCCAAGGACCTGACCATGGACCATATTGTTCCTTTAGCCCGCGGCGGCAGGAGCACCAAGGACAACCTTGTGACCTGCTGCAAGGCATGCAATACCAGGAAAAAAACGCTGTTGCCCATGGAATGGGAGGAGTATATGGAGAATCTGAAAAAATAGTATGCTGATATCAGAACACTGCCTGCTGCATAAAATTAAACTTGTTTCCTTTCCTCTTTACTGACAAAATTTTCCGTGCTATAAATCAACCCTTTAAATTGAAGCACGTGGGCGGGTAGCTCAGCTGGATAGAGCGTTGGCCTCCGGAGCCAAAGGCCGTGGGTTCGAATCCCGCTCCGCTCACCATGAAAAATGACAGAGCCGTGACCGCAAGGTTGCGGCTTTTTTGTGTCCAGCACAAGGCAGCGGCAGGGTTTGCCTGGAACCTCGGCAAACATTGATACCTGATAAAAAAACAGAAACAAGGGAAAGCGAAGCCGTAAATCAGGTCTTCTACCTATGGCCTGCTGCGCCATAATTCTGCACAATAGGAATAGGGCAACAGTTTCAGGTTTCCATGATGGGTCACTGTTATGGAAATGATATTTTAATTACATGATCCACATGCTTTTTGACTACTTCATCCTTTTTCTGGTTCTCAGCGCCATCCTGGTCTGTCTCCTTTATACCCTTATAACAGGCATCTCTCCGGTTTCCAGTACCTTCAGGTCGCGCAAAAAGATAATCAAAACGCTCAAACCTGACCAGCAGGGCAGGATTTATGAACTGGGCGCAGGCTGGGGCGCCCTGGCCTTTCCCATGGCGCGCCGATGTCCGCAAGCCACTGTGATCGCCTATGAATTATCGCCGGTGCCCTGGCTGTTCTTAAAGATCCGGGCATTTCTGTTCGG
>JAWVYE010000447.1:0-2164 GCA_033722905.1 Desulfobulbales bacterium | reverse complement strand
GATTTATTGGTTGTTCATGTGTTGCACTTTTCCTGAGACTTTATAGCAGACAAGAACCCTTTTTCCAAGAGCCGGCGGCGACATTGCAAGCTGCCGTTACCGGCCATATTTTCTTTTGAGAAATTCATAGGCATTGTTAATCTCTTTCATTTTATCTTCCGCAACATTTTTGAATTCCTCACCGAGATGGCCGACCTTGTCCGGGTGATAGCGCATGCTCAACTTGCGGTAGGCCGCCTTAATTTCCGCAAAATCGGCGCCGGGCGCCAGGCCGAGAACTGCAAGATATTTATCTTCGCTGATTTCCTCTGCCGGCCCGGCAGCCTTGAATCCGGCCTTATATTTTGCTGCGATGGACCGTTGATCGTACGCTGATATTTCAAGAATCCGGCCGATATTTTCGGCCAGCTGCAATTCCGCCCGGGACACCTCTTCATTGGAGTAGAGGACCTGGTAAATAAGCTCCAGCACTATAAGCCTGGGTTCATAGGTGAATTTCTGCCTGAACTCCCTGAGCAGAGAGTCAAGGCTGGCGCCGGACCCCAATGCCTCCTTGATCAGTTCTTTTACCCAGAAGAGCTGATCCTGTGAGTAATGCAGGTTGTACTGGAAAAAATGCCTGATTGTTTTTACTTCATCCCTGGTGACCTTGCCGTCAACCTGGGCGATCTTGACAAGGATATTGACCAGCAGGAAAACAAAGGTATTATGGGTTTCAGTCTGGGATCTCTCGTATTCACTGACCTTGCGCCTGACATAATAGGTAAAGGCCCAGAATGCCCCCATGGAGCCGACCATCAGAAAGAGAACGAAAAAGGCAAGCAGGCCCAGGCCCCTGAGGCCACCTAAGAGAAATATCAGCAAAAGGAGGAGGAGAAAGCAGCCCCCGCAGCCCGGCTGTTCATGTCGTCTGTATTCCATGGGATGCCAGTTGTCTTTACAGGTGGATTAAAGAATTTCTACTGCAGGCTGCCATTTGCAAAAAGTGCCTCAATAAACTCATTGGGGTCAAATTCCCGCAGGTCCTCAAGCTTCTCGCCGATGCCTATAAACCTGATGGGGATTTTAAAATCATGGGAAATATGAACCACAATGCCTCCCTTGGCAGTGCCGTCCAGTTTTGTCAGGGTCAGGCCCGTAAGGCCGACGGCCTCATTAAAGAGCTTGGCCTGGGAAATACTGTTCTGACCCGTAGTGGCATCCAGAATAAGCATAACCTCATGGGGCGCACCCGCCATTTTTTTGTTGATCACCCGCTTGATCTTTTTCAGTTCTTCCATCAGGTTCACTTTGGTATGGAGGCGGCCGGCCGTATCCACTATGATGACGTCAAAATGCTTTGTGGCCGCATAATCAAGGGCATCATAAATAACCGAGGAAGGGTCGGCCCCCTGCTGCCTGGCAAGCACTTCCGCACCGACCCTTTCCCCCCAGATCTTCAACTGATCAATGGCTGCAGCCCGAAAAGTATCAGCTGCCACCAGGAGAACAGTCTTGCCGGCATTGGCAAACTTGCCGGCAATCTTGCCGATGGTTGTTGTTTTGCCGACCCCGTTAACACCAACCACCATGATGACAAAAGGACCGCCCGGCGGCGGACTCATCTCAGCGTCATCCAGGTCTGCAAAAAAAGAGAGCAGTTTCTCTTTGAGGACAAGTTTCAGGGTCGCGGCGTCCCCAAGTTCCCGGCGTGAGACCCGGCTGCGTATATCGTCGAGTAGATCCTGGGCGGTGTTGACACCGATATCTGCAGTAATAAGAATTTCCTCAAGTTCATCCAGGAGTTCAGCATCAATTTCCTTTTTGCCAAGAAACAGTTCATCCAGCCTGTTCACCAGGGAAGCCCGTGTTTTTGCCAGTCTCTCATGCAGCCGCCTGAACAGGCCCTGCTGTTCCTCCTGATCGTCCCCCCGGGCAACAGCTGAGGATTCCGCAGTTCTATCCCCTCTACTTTCAGACGCAGCAGCGACAGCAGGGTCTTCAACAGCCTCAATTTCTTCCGGAGGGCCGGAGGCAGGACCGGAGCCGTTGTCGCCGCTCTTTTTTTTCTTTTTGTTAAACCACCCTAACATCTGTCACTCCATGTAATGTTAAACCCATGATCATAAAGTTTCCCGGGCTGTAATTGTCAACTTTCCTGTTTAAAACATCCCCTGGGTAAATC
>JAWVYE010000446.1:0-2170 GCA_033722905.1 Desulfobulbales bacterium | reverse complement strand
TTTATTGACCATTTGAGCCCTTTGAAGCGGGCTCTTTACAAAAAGCGCTTAAAAAAATTACTGCAGCAGCAAGAGGAAGGATGACAGCAGTATGGCTGCCATAAACCGTATTGTATTCATGGGCACTCCTGCCTTTGCTGTGCCTTCATTACAGGCCCTTCTTGATAATGGCGAAAATGTTGTCTGCGTGGTAACCCGGCCTGACCGGGCCAAAGGCAGAGGCAGAAAGGTCATGCCGCCGCCGGTAAAAGAGCTTGCCATCGGGGCGGCAATCCCTGTGCTCCAGCCGGAACGCATCAAGACCAGGGAATTTCTTGTTGAATTAGGAAAATTCAAACCCGATATAATCGCCCTGACAGCATACGGCAAAATTTTACCGGGCAGCATCATCAACCTGCCGCCATTGGGAACAATAAATGTTCATGGCTCGCTGCTGCCAAAGTACCGTGGCGCAGCACCCGTCCAGTGGGCTCTTATTAACGGCGAAAAGGAAACCGGCATTACCATCATGCAGATGGATGAAGGTATCGATACCGGGGATATACTGCTGCAGGCAAAGACAGCAATTGAGCCAGAGGATACGGCGGCGACCCTGGCTGCCAGACTGGCCCGGCTTGGTGGAAAAACCCTTGTTGAAGCGCTCGACCTGTTGCGCCGGGATAAGCTGAAACCGGTAAAACAGGATGACGGACAGGCCAGCTTTGCGCCGCTGTTGAAAAAAGAAGACGGCCTTTTAGACTGGTCGCAGGCCGCGACACAAATATACGGCCTGGTAAGGGGGTTTGATCCTTGGCCGTCAACCTATACAACCTTGTCCGGTAAACGGCTGCGCCTGTTTTCTCCCGAGATATTCAGCGAAAACCCCTGTCAGAATCTTATTAATACATCGACAGACGGCTGCCGGTTTTCTGAACCGGGCATTGTCTGCAGGGCTGACAGGAATGGGCTTCTGATAACCACGGGGAAAGGCTGCCTGCTTTTCAGGGAAATCCAGGCTGAAGGGTCAAGACGTATGGCTGTCGAAGCCTACATCAGCGGCAAGCCCATTAAGCCCGGAACCAAACTTGGGAAATGAAAAGGCAAAAAGCCAGAATTCTTTTCTGGGGTATATTTCTATTGCTGGTCACCCCCAGCCTGATCCTTTATTTTCTCTGGGGCGAAAGTCTGCTGAGCCGGGCTCTCTTCCACCTTGAGGATGTCCTGGAAAACTCCACCAGGGCCAGGGAAACCATTCTTTCCTTTGGCTTTCTGGCACCGCTTATCTTCATGGTATTGCAGATCCTCCAGGTTCTTTTCGCTCCTGTGCCGGGAGAGGCCACGGGAATTCTGGGGGGCTATCTCTTCGGAGTCTGGCCCAGTTTTGTTTATTCCAGTATCGCCCTGGCCACAGGTTCAGGCCTCGCATTTGCCATCGGCCATCTCTTTGCCGATGCCTTCCGGGACCGTTTCGCAAAGACAAAAGTGTACCGTAAGTTCAACCACCTGGTATTCAAGGGTGATTTTGTCATCCCCTTTGTGCTTTTTCTTTTTCCGGGATTTCCCAAGGACTCTCTTTCCTACCTCCTGGGGCTCAGCACCATGCCTTTCAAGGTCTTTATCTTTATTGCTGCAATTGCCCGCATGCCCGGCACCCTTGTTCTTTCTTTTGAAGGCGCTCAGGTCTATGAAAGAAATTATTTTGAATTATTGCTTCTTGTCCTTTTCTCTGCCATAGTGGCATTACCGTGTTATTTATACCGCAGGCAGATTCTGGAAAAGCTGACCCATTTCAGCAGCGGCAAGAAACTTGAAGAGGAGACGGAAGCGGATTAATGAGCGGAGGATATCAATCTGCCATAGCATATGCTGACTGCTTTTCCGGGGTCAGCGGGGATATGTTTCTGGGCGCCATGCTCGATGCGGGCCTGGAGCTTGATCTTTTGCAGGCAGAACTTGCAAAACTTGATCTGGAAGAATTCTCGCTGCAGTGCAGCAAGTTGCAGGAGCAGGGAATAAGCTGCACCCGGCTGCAGATAAAACCCGATAAGCCTGACAGGCGCCGGAACTGGAGAGACATAAGAAGTCTCATTGAGCGCAGTGGGCTGCCGGAGGAAATAAAAGAGAAATCTCTGCGTGTCTTTACCTGCCTTGCCGAGGCAGAGGCCAAGATCCATGGCTGCCCACCGGACGA
>JAWVYE010000445.1:0-2174 GCA_033722905.1 Desulfobulbales bacterium | reverse complement strand
CTTGTCCAGATTTTCTTCCATTGATGCCGTGAATTCAATGTCCAGTATATTGGGAAAGTGGGCCACCAGCAGATCATTCACAAGTTCTCCCAGGTCGGTTGGCTTGAATTTCCGTTGCTGCTGCATCACATATTCCTTATCAAGAATGGTGGAGATGATCGAGGCATAGGTGCTGGGGCGGCCTACCCCGTTTTCTTCAAGGGCCTTGACAAGGGTTGCTTCATTATAGCGTGGCGGCGGTTGGGTAAAATGCTGTTTGGGCTCCACTGACAACACCTTTACTTTTTCACCGGGTGCCACATCGGGTATGATGGTGCTGTCTTTATCGTTTTTTTCCGGTTTGGAGTTTGTGTCATCGCTTTCCTCGCCGGATTCCACATAAAGAGACATAAAGCCCTTGAAGCGTAAAATGGCGCCCTGAGCCTTGAGCAGGTACTTATCAGCTTTGATGGAAATGACGGTTTGGTCAAAGATTGCCGGGCACATCTGGGATGCAACGAATCGTTTCCATATCAGGGTATAAAGGTTCAGCAATCCCTTTTCCAGGTAGGGGGCAACCTTTTCAGGAGTGAGGCTGACATCGGTTGGCCGGATAGCCTCATGGGCATCCTGTGACCCCTTTGATGTTTTATAGACAACGGGTTTTGCCGGCAGAAGATCCGGCCCGTAATCCTTTTTTATGAAATCACGGACTTCGGCAAGGGCCTCTTTATTAATGCGGGTTGAATCCGTACGCATGTAGGTGATCAAACCCACAGGCCCCTTATCTCCCAGTTCGATCCCTTCGTAGAGCTTCTGGGCCAGCCCCATTGTTCTCTTGGCAGGGAAGCGCAATTTTCTGTTGGCATCCTGCTGCAGGGTGCTGGTAATAAATGGCGGGCTCGGATAGCGCCGGCGTTCTTTCTTGTCAACCGCACTTACACTATGTTCGGTTTTCTTCAGGATTGAGACAATCGCAGTTGCCTGCTCTTTGTTTGCCACCTTGGCCTTGCGGCCGGATATCTTGTCGAGTCTGGCAGTAAAGGGCGGCGGGTTTTTGCCGGCCTCATTAACCGCGATAGTCCAGTATTCTTCAGGTCTGAAACTATTTATCTGATGTTCCCGGTCGCATATCATCCTCACTGCAACCGACTGGACCCTGCCGGCAGAAAGCCCCCTGCGCACCTTTTCCCAGAGAAGCGGGGAAATCTGATAGCCTACCAGTCTGTCCAGTATGCGGCGGGCCTGCTGGGCCTGAAATTTATTCTGGTTGATACGGGTGGCGTTTTCTATGGCCGTTCGAATAGCTTTCTGGGTCAGTTCATGGAACAGGGCCCTGTGGACAGGCTTATCAGTCGATTTCAGAATATGGGCAATATGCCAGGCAATGGCCTCTCCCTCACGATCAGGGTCGGGAGCCAGAAAAATCTCATCAGCCTTGGCAGCAGCCTTCTTCAGGTCTGAGATTATTTTACCTTTGCCTTTGATTGTCACATACTGGGGGGAGAAATCATTATTTACATCAACGCCCAGCTTGCTCACCGGCAAATCCCGAATATGGCCCACTGATGCCCTGACATCATAATCCTTGCCAAGGTATTTTTTCAGGGTTCGCGCTTTTGCGGGCGATTCAACTATAATCAGAGATTTTGACATTATTATGTGCTCACTATCATGAAAATATCAGCCTGTATTGCCAGTTTTCTTTCAATTTTCGTTTTGGTTTAATCAATATCCCGGCCTTAAAATGTGCAAGAGGCTATCATAAAAGATGGAGGGAATTCAAGGTTGTTTATTTAACTGCAACATTAGAAAGGTAATGTCAATAGCTGCACGGGACAACAATGTCAAGGATTTAAAAACATGATACCGGTTGGAAACACCAGTAAATAAATAGTATTTTATTTATATTGGGGTATCTATTCTCTATTTTATCCGGAAATTAATTTAGCAGTATATTAATAAACATATAAAGAAACACATCCGTAAAACGACATGGAACAGCAGGAACTATTTATTATGCTTTGGCAGGGATTGGGCTGGCCGCTCATGCGGCTGGTATTTTTTGTTTCCCTGGGCCTGATGATCAGCAACCTCATAGAGTCCCTCAACTGGACCCATGGCGTTGCCCGGCTGGCATCACCGCTTGTCCGTGTTGCCAATTTGTCAGATATAACAGGAGCCAGTTTCTCCAT
>JAWVYE010000444.1:0-2181 GCA_033722905.1 Desulfobulbales bacterium | reverse complement strand
GTCAGTGCTGGCGTTGATAGGCGCATTGTCACCGCCGGTTGCAAGGGACAGCCTGGTCTATCACCTGAGCCTGCCGAAATTATACCTTGCGATCGGCAGCTGGCAGGAAATTCCCCAGAATATATACAGTTACTTCCCCGGGTTTATTGAAGCGCTCTACACTGCGGCATTGGCAACCGGAAACGTTTATCCGGCCCTTGTCCATTTCGGTTTTGGGCTGGCCTGCCTGCTGGCAACCCGGGAGTTGGGACAAATCCTCGGCCTGCAGCGTAAATTTATGTTGCTGTGCTTGATTGCCTTAGTTGCAACACCGACTTTCTGGTCTGAAATGACCTGGGCCTATGTGGACCTTGGCAATACTTTTTTCTGGCTACTTGCGGTAATAGCATTTTTGCGCTGGGCGGCAGAGAGAAAGCAATTATGGCTTATTCTGCTCGGATTTTCCCTGGGGGCTGCCTACGGTTGTAAGTACACGAGCCTTCTACTGTTCATGCTTGTTCCTCTGGGCCTGCTCCTCGAATTGAGGCTTGACAAAAATGTATCTCCGGGAGCCGCCGTGAAAACTCTGGCTATCCCTTTAACTGTTGGTTTGCTTACAGCCTCTCCCTGGTGGCTGCGCAACATCTATTTGACCGGCAATCCGTTTTTCCCCTTTTTCTGGCATCTTTTCCCGAGCCATGCACCAGCATGGGACGGAGACAGGGCTGACCAGTTTGCCGTCATGCTTGAAACTTACGGGGGACTCCATAAGGGGCTGACAGAATACCTGCTGGCACCGTTCAGGGTTTTCATCACGGCGGAAATGGATGATCCGGTTCTCTATGACGGCAAACTGGGCTGGTATTACCTTCTGGCCCTACCCCTGGTTTTTTTCTGGCGAAAACAGCCCAGGAATATTCAGTATATCATGGGGATGGTAGTTATTTATCTCATTTATTGGACCCTGAGTTCCCAGCAGGCACGTTTTCTGCTGGTTATCCTCCCCCTGCTGAGCGTTCTTGTTGCCTTGCAGCTGCAAACACTTACTGGATCCCTTGCAGAACGGTTCAGGCTGCGAAAAACTCCAGGCAGAAAAAACATTGCCCGACTCCTGCTCACAGGGACAGTTGTCTCGGCAATTGGGCTGAATTCCTTGAATACCGTCAGTATTTTCAGGCAGGAGCGTTATCTGGACTATGTTCTGGGAAATGAGACAAAAGAGGAATACCTGCAGAGGAAGCTGTATTACTATGATATGTACCAGTTCATCAACACCAGGCTGCCGCTTGATGCTGATCTCCTGCTGGTTGCCACCGGTAACCAGGGCTATTACCTTGAACGGCGATTCTTTTCAGATGCAATTTTTGAAGAGCATACATTGCTGACGATCATCTCTGAGTCCCAGTCGGGGCAGGAGGTGGTCCAAAAAGTTGGGCAGCGCGGCTGGACGCATCTGCTCATCCGCCTTGATTACTTTATCAAAAGTCTGGAACCGGATTTTCAGGGAGAGAAGACGAAAAAATTTCATGACTTCATTAATTCCCTGCAGATTATCAATATTTCCAAACCATTCTATCTTTTCAAAATACCTTCAGGAAAAAACCGGGAGGTCAATTAAGGTAGGGTTTTTTTCCAGTATCCCTCCACATCGATCACCAGAGTTTTTCCCGGCAGGGACAGGGCGGCGGGATTAATATCCCTGAGGATTCTGAGCACTGTTTGTTCCTGGCTGCTGCCTGCAACAGGAAAGATCAACAGCCGGCTGATCTGCACATCCTCAATGATCTGCCTGATACTGTCGTATTCAAGGCCCAGACGAGCGACGCGCAAAACTCTCAGATCCGGCCTAAAGTTCCAGAACATGATTGGATCCGGTTGATTTTTTAAGTGCGGCTGGATGAGCATGGGCATCACCAGGACCTTACCATTGTCTCCGGCAGATTGGTTGACAGCCTCTGCTATCTGGTATGACCTTTGGATGACATTGGCCGTGCCGGGCGACATTTCCGACAGATATCCCATATAGTTGAATTTTATTATAGACAGGCCGAGGACTGCAATAAGCGGCAGGCTTACTATGAAAGGATGAAGTCCAATCCTGTTCCTGCCGGTTTTTGTATACAGTGTTTGGAAAATTTTCAGCAGATATTGGTACCCCAGGCCAATTACAAGGGCCAGGAAGGGATAGAGGATAATTTTCAT
>JAWVYE010000443.1:0-2189 GCA_033722905.1 Desulfobulbales bacterium | reverse complement strand
TGATCGGCCAGGGACCTGGAGCCCGCTCGGTAAAGATGGATCTGCCGCAGTTTACTCTCGTGGGTGCAACAACCAGGACAGGCCTTTTAACACCCCCGTTGCGGGACAGGTTCGGCGTGATGCTGAGGCTAGATTTTTATTCATCGGTTGACCTGGTACAAATTGTAAAACGTTCAGCAAAAATACTTGGCCTTAAAATTGACAGGGAAGGGGCGAAGGAATTGGGCCGGAGATCTCGCGGCACACCCAGAATTGCAAACCGCCTGCTGCGGAGAGTCCGTGATTTTGCCCAGGTTGGCGGGCATGAAGTCATAACGGCAGAAGTTGCCGACCAGGCCTTGGAAATGCTTGCTGTGGACAAAAAAGGGCTGGATGAGATGGACCGCCGCATTCTTTTGACTATCATTGACAAGTTTGACGGAGGGCCGATAGGTATTGAAACCCTGGCGACTGCGGTCAGTGAAGAAAAAAGTACCCTGGAGGATGTTTATGAACCGTTTCTAATCCAATCCGGTTTTTTAACCAGGACCCCGAGGGGCAGAATGGCTACCGGCCTGACCTATGAGCATTTCGGTCGTCCATTTAATAAAAAAGAAGAACCGCCGGGACTGTTTTGAAGTGAAGATTTGAGAAATTGAAAATTGAAAAATGAATGTAATATATTAAATTCAAAAATAAAATATACCCGGCGTTTATCAGTAATTTTGAAAAATAAATTGAATATCTCAAAATCGAGATTTTCTGCCTCAAATCTACGATCTTCAATTTTCCAAATCATCAATAATCAGGTATTGTCATGGACAGGAAAAGAACTATTCAGGATTTCATCACAATGAAGAAAAAAGGTGAGAAGATTTCCATGCTTACTGCCTATGATGCCAGTTTTGCCGCTTTGCTGGACGCAGCAGGTATTGAAATGGTTCTGGTGGGGGATTCTTTGGGCAATGTCCTCCTCGGTTATGATTCCACTGTGCCTGTGACCATGGAAGAGATGCTGCACCATTGCAAAGCGGTGCGCAGAGGTATCAAACAGGCTTTTCTGGTGGGGGATATGCCTTTTATGTCTTACCAGGTTTCGATAAGTGAGGCGATCAGCAACGGTGGACGGTTTTTGAAAGAGGCGGGATGTGATGCGGTCAAGCTTGAAGGCGGCACCGAAGTATGTGAAACGGTAAAAGCAATTGTCAAGGCTGGAATTCCGGTCATGGGGCATATCGGTTTGACGCCCCAGACTGCTTCACAACTGGGAGGCTATAAGGTGCAGGGCAGGGATGCTGATTCGGCCCGCAAATTATTGCAATCGGCAAGAGATTTGGAGGCATCTGGTGCTTTCTCAATTGTGCTTGAATGTATACCTGCCGAGCTGTCTGAAGTAATTACCAAGGCTGTTTCCATACCGACCATTGGTATAGGAGCGGGGAAACACTGTGATGGTCAGGTACTTGTTACCCATGATATGGTTGGCATGTTTGAAAAATTCATTCCTTCATTTGTTAAACAGTATGCAAATCTGGCATCACAGATCAAGGAAGCGGTTATAACGTATAATGAAGAAGTAAAAAACGGCAGTTTCCCCAGTAAGGAACAAAGTTTTAATGTACAGATTGATATCCAGAAACTGCTAAATAAATAGATGAAAAAATCTTAAAAAATTAGAACAGTTTATGAGAACATTACAGAGTACAGAAATTACTGCAGCAGTTCGGGAATTGGCCATGAGTGCATCCTGTGACCTGGAACCTGATATTCTGGACAGCTTGCTTGCCGCAAGAGACCGGGAAAAATCACCACTGGCAAAAAATGCACTGGAAATACTGTTAACAAATGCGAACATTGCCAGCCGTGAACAGATTCCTGTTTGTCAGGATACTGGGATAGGTGTTGTTTTTGTCAGTGTCGGGCAGGAAGTTCTTATTGAAGGCGACCTGGAACAGGCTATCCAGGAGGGTATTCGGGCCGGTTATAAGGATGGCTATCTGAGAAATTCTGTCTGTGATCCGGTAACGAGAAAGAATACAGGTTCCAATGTTCCTGCTGTAGTTCATTTTGAAATAGTTTCAGGCGATAAAGTGAATATCCGTTTTTTGCCAAAGGGATGTGGCAGTGAAAACATGAGCGGCCTGGTTATGCTGCCGCCATCAGCAGGAATGGCAGGCTTGGAGGAATACGTGGTGCAAAAAGTGAAGGAT
>JAWVYE010000442.1:0-2191 GCA_033722905.1 Desulfobulbales bacterium | reverse complement strand
GACTGAAGTCCTTTCGCTGGAATCACCCTTTGATTACAGCAGCCGGACCATGCTCTATGTCCCGGACCAATTCAAGGGCAGACCATTTCCACAGCCGGACCAGGAAGAATTCTCTCACATGATCCCCGAGGTTATTTACCGGATACTTGTCGCTTCAAGCGGCAGGGCCCTGGTACTTTTCACAAGTTTCAGCAGTATGAGGAAAACTCACCCTTTCCTTGTTGACAGATTACCCTACCCGGTTTTTATCCAGGGGCAGGCGCCCCGCCCCAGTCTTCTGGAGTCATTTCGACGTCAGACTGACTCAGTCCTCCTTGCAGTTGCCAGCTTCTGGGAAGGCATAAACGTGCCGGGCGAATCTTTGAGCTGCGTCATCATTGACAAATTACCCTTTGAAGTACCGAGTGACCCTGTTATCATGGCACGGATAAATAAAATCAGGCAGGATGGCGGCAACCCTTTCATGGAATTTCAGTTACCCAGAGCCATTCTGGCCTTGCGGCAGGGTATCGGCAGGCTCATGCGCACTTCGACTGATAAGGGCCTGTTAGCAATTCTTGATGTACGCCTTTTTAACAAAAAGTATGGCCGGTTGTTCCTCAAGAGCCTGCCCCCAAGCCCCCTTACCAGGGACATCACTGATGTGGAGTCTTTTTTTGCGAAAAATAAATGACGACAGCTGTATCAACAGGAACTCATAGGCGTGGAAACAATTGACCTGCAGACCGGATTAAAGCCTGAAATTGACATTGTTGACCAGACAATGCGGATTGACCTGCAGAACCTTGCCGGCAAAGATTTGATACCCTCAGACCTTATGGAGGTTCTTGAGCATGCTCTTTTCAATGGCGGCAAACGGATCAGGCCCCTGCTCTGCATTTTAACGGCAGGACTCTGCGGCAATAAAAGTGTCGATATTTACCCGCTGGCCATTGCTTTTGAATACCTGCATGTTGCCACCCTGCTTCACGATGATGTTATAGACCATGCAGATTCGCGCCGTGGCCGGCCTGCCGCCAATAAGACTTTTGGCCTGACCCCGGCAATTCTTGCAGGGGATTTCCTCCATGCCCGTTCGATGTTTCTCATCGGCACCCAGGGCGGCAAGCGAAGCCTTCAACTCATTTGCAAAGCCACTGAGGCCATGGTTGCCGGAGAGTTTCTCCAGCTGGCCAATGCCCGCAACTTTAATCAGTCGGAAAAGGATTACTTTGCCGTAATCAACGGCAAAACAGCATTATTTATTGGGGCGGTCTGCGAAATTGGTGCAATTTTTACCGGAGCAAATGATAAGGAAAGCAAGGCGTTAAGAACCTATGGCGCCAACCTTGGCAAGGCTTTCCAGATAAAGGACGACATCCTTGACTATCTGGGCGACCCCGCCAAAACAGGGAAAGCAGTCGGTAATGATTTCTGCGAAGGGAAAATGACCCTGCCCCTTATTCATGCCCTGGAGAAAGCCGGCAAAACTGAAAGCGCCTGTCTTCTCAGCCTTCTCAAAGGTGAAAAAAGTAACAGGAAAATCCATCTCGACAAGGCAAGGGATATTATTGCTGCTAACAACGGTTTTGATTACGCGCATCATCTCGCGGAAGAATTGATTGCTGGCGGAATAGGCGCTTTGGACATTTTTTCAGCCTCACCTAATGAAAATATCGTCGCCATGCTGACCGCATTGGCCAGGTATGTTATATCCAGAGAGAAGTAACACCCGCAAGAGCATGGTATTTCAGAGATTAAATTTACGGCTGTATTTTTATGCCGCTTGCCGAACCAATGCCACCTGAAGGAAAGAGAAAAAAAACTGCCAAGAAAAGGAAAAGGCAAAGCAGCAGGAAGCGCAATAGAAGTTTCTCCACACTGTTGCGTCAATGGTTCATGCCGCTGTCCCTGCTCCTCTTCATCTTCTTCAGCCTGGCTGCAACATTTTACCTTGTTTTCCTGCATACTCCTGCAACCCCCCTTTTCTGAAAGAGAAATTATTTTTTTGTTTCAGTTGAGTTTCCTCTTGTGCTCCGGAGCAGGAAAAAATAAAATAACCCTGAGAAGAGGAATGGTATTACTGTTCCTCCTGCATGTCAGATGTTCCTGAAAATTTTCTTCATGAAATATAGGGTTGACTGACAGCAGAACACTAAATGCTTATAATGGTCCCATGTCTGTTTACAAGCGCCAGGAAATCCCCAAAGTT
>JAWVYE010000441.1:0-2192 GCA_033722905.1 Desulfobulbales bacterium | reverse complement strand
GCCAGAAACTCAACCATAAAATCCCTGTCGCTCACCCCATCCATGGAGTTTGCGCTTATGGCAGGGAACCCCAGTTCTTTGGCAACAAACTCCCGGTCAAAGGGCAGACTCGTAGCGGCAAGAGCACCGCTGCCCAACGGCATGACATTGATGCGCTGCAAACAGTCGCCCAGCCGCTCCTGATCCCGGCTGAACATCTCATAATAGGCCAGGAGGTGATGCGAAAGCAGAACAGGCTGAGCCCGCTGCAGGTGGGTATAACCCGGCATGATAACGCCGAGATACTCACGGGCCAGGGAAACAAAACCCTTCTGCAGGTCCGTGAGAAGCGCTATGAGCCGGTGGCTCTCATCCCGCAGGTACAACCGCATATCAAGGGCAACCTGATCATTCCGGCTCCGGGCCGTATGAAGTTTCTCTCCCGCCCGGCCCACTTTTTCCACCAGGGCCGCCTCTATATTCATATGGATATCTTCCAGTTCCGGCCTGAATACAAAGGTATTGTTTGCAATTTCAGATTCGATCTGCGCCAGCCCGGCAAGAATCTGCTCAAGCTCCTGCTGATCGAGCAAACCGACCTTGGCAAGCATCCTGGCATGGGCCATACTGCCGGCAATATCATATCGATAGAGCCGCATGTCAAAATGAATTGAAGCACTGAAAGTTTCAGCAGATGATGCGGTCGATTCAGTAAATCGTCCGGACCATGGCTTATATGTTCCTGATTTTGTTTTCATTTTTTCATTAATGCTGCAATTTGCAGGCGCAAGGCATTCAGTTTGATAAAGCCTTCAGCGTCTGCCTGATTATAAACCTCATCCTCTTCAAATGTGGCAAAGCTTTCCCGGTAGAGGGACCGGTCCGATTTGCGGCCTACGGGCATACAGCTGCCCTTGTACAATTTCAGCCTGACCGTACCGCTCACTGTCTTCTGGGCCTCATCCATTGTCTTCTGTAAAAGCTGCATTTCAGGCGAAAACCAGAAGCCGTTATAAATAAGTTCAGAATACCGGGGCACCAGGCTGTCCCTGATCCGCATAACCTCTCTGTCCATGGTAATTGTTTCCAGATCTCTGTGAGCTTGCCGCAGGATCGTGCCGCCCGGCGTCTCATAAACCCCGCGCGACTTCATGCCGACAAAACGATTTTCAACCATATCAAGGCGCCCGATACCGTTTTCTCCGCCCAGCCTGTTGAGTTCCTGAAGCAGAGCACCGGGTGAAAGGGTATCGCCGTTGATTGCCACGGGATCGCCCAGCTCAAAATCAAGCTCCAGGTAAGTCGGTGAATCAGGGGCCTTTTCAGGAGCCTGTGTCATCTGAAACATGTCGGGGTCCGGCTCATTCCAGGGATCTTCAAGAATACCGCCTTCAAAGCTTATATGCAGCAGATTCTCATCTGAGCTGTATGGCTTTTCCCTGGTAACCGGCACCGGTATGTTGTGCTCCTGGGCGTAACCTATCAGGCGGGTCCGGGAATTCAAGTCCCATATGCGCCAGGGGGCAATGATCTTCAGATGTGGATTCAGGGCTATATATGTCATCTCAAAACGGACCTGGTCGTTGCCTTTGCCGGTGGCACCGTGACTTACCGCATCAGCTCCCTCAGCCTCGGCAACTTTTACCTGCTCCCTGGCAATCAGCGGCCGGGCCAGGGATGTGCCCAGGAGATAGGACCCCTCATAAATGGCATTAGCCCGAAAGGCCGGAAAAACAAAATCCCTGACAAAGGTCTCCTTGAGGTCCTTGATGACAACCTTCTCAGCGCCGGTTGCCATTCCCTTTTCCCGGACACCATCCCAGTCTTCGTCCTGACCAAGATCAGCTGCAAAAGCCACAACCGGGCAGCGGTAATTTTCCTTGAGCCATTTCAGAATGACCGAGGTATCAAGCCCCCCTGAATAGGCGAGAACTATCTTCTTAACTGTCATGAATTATCACCTGGGTTAACAATTTCAACATCCTTTCAAGCCCATTTCAGAGGTTCATCCCCTAGGGCTTACCGGGGTAACACAGCGATCTGCCCACATAATGCCATCATTTCATACTATATGTTTTTCCAGTATGGCCTTATGAATATGCAGCTTGTTTTCCGCCTGGTCAAAAGCCACACACTGCTTCCCTTCCAGAACCTCGGCTGATATCTCTTCTCCCCGGTGGGCCGGCAGACAGTGGAGCACTATGCAGTCAGGT
>JAWVYE010000440.1:0-2202 GCA_033722905.1 Desulfobulbales bacterium | reverse complement strand
TGGCTGATACCGGCAGACAAAAAACACAACCCGGCATCATTTTGATGGTTATCGGCGGTGGTGTTGCCTGCGGCCTTGTCATCCTGGCAGGCTGGTGGCTGTTTTCTGCAAAAAGCCAGGGCCCGCCCGGCGCAATAACGCAAATCCCCCAACAAAAAGTGCCATTAGAGGAAGCGGTTCCTGTTGCACCCGTGGAACCTGAAACTCCTCCATCCCCAGTGATTTCTGCTGAACCTGCGTGGCCGCCCATTGACATCAGTGCCCTCCCCAGGCCCAAAGTTCAGGCCACTGAACCGACAGCCGTAAAATTACCGGCGCCTTCAGTTTCAGCTGTTGCTCAGAAAGAACCACTGCCTGCCGGGGAAACTGCCCCCGTTAAAAGACAGGCGCCGCAACGCACCATCAAGGCGGCGCCACCGCCGGCTCTGGAAGCTGCTGAGGATGCTCCTGCTGAAGATGTTGCCGCCGCCACCAGCGCCACGCCGCCTGCTTTGCGAGCGGAGACAGAAGTGGTTGAAATTCCTTTACTCAAAGACAGGGATATCAAGCTGCAGGCTGTCACCTGGTCCAGAAACCCAAGCAAGCGCATAGCGGTTATCAACAACCGTATTCTGCGTCAGGGAGAAACTGTCCGGGGATATATTATTGACACGATCAACCAGGACGATGTAATTCTCAGCAATAAAGGGGAACAGTGGAAACTTTTATTCCGTATAAATTAAGAATAATGTTGGGCAAAAAGGAGGCGTTGTGAGAAAGTATCTGCTGCTCTGTTTGTTTATCGTCTTTGCAGGCACCACTGTTAAGGCGGAAAGTAATGCCGCTGATAAAATTGCCCCGGAATCGCTGCCTGAGCTCGTTTCTGCCGTCAGGGTAGAGGGGCCTCTTTACTTCTGCGGCGAGCCGGTGCCCCTGGAAAACCATGAGGTCCGTGAAAGGCTGGAAAAGGAACTGCTGCTCATTCTCTGGAACAGGCCCCAGGTCATTTTATGGCTTAAGCGCTCCAGCCGATATTTTCCTTATATTGAAAGGATGCTGGCCCAGCATAACATGCCTGAAGATCTTAAATATATTGCGGTCGTCGAAAGCGCCCTGCTTCCCCATGCAGGTTCTTCCAAGGGCGCCGTCGGCTACTGGCAGTTCATCAAGCAAACCGGGCGCACCTATGGACTCACCATTAACCGTGACATCGATGAACGCCGCAACTTTTTTGCCTCGACCAAAGCCGCCCTGGCCTACCTGCAGGACCTGCATGACCTTTTCGGTTCATGGACCCTGGCTGCAGCCGCCTACAACATAGGGGAGGACAGGATCCAGGATGAAAAAACAAGCCAACAGGTTGACAGTTATTATGAGTTTTACCTGCCCCTGGAAACCCAGCGTTATATTTTTAAAATCATCGCCGCAAAACTAATTTTTACCCATTCCTCCCGTTACGGGTTCCATCTCCAGGAAGAAGACTATTATCCGCCTGTTACCTTTGACCGGGTCAAGATATCCCTGCCGGGCAGAACACCCCTGTTTCTGGTAGCCCAGGCTTCAGGGACAAACTTTAAAAAGATCAAGGATCTCAATCCGCAAGTCAGGGGGCATGAACTGCTGAAGGGAACCCATATAATCGCTGTGCCTGAAGGCACCGGGGAGAAGTTTCACTCCCGCTTTGCAGGTCTGGCTGAAAAATGGCGGCAGGAACACAAAATGCACATCTATATTGTCCAGAAAGGCGACAGTCTTTCCACTATTGCCGAACGATTCGATGTCACCCTGCCGGCCCTGATGGCCTGGAACGATTTGAGCCCCAGCAACTTTATTCATCCCGGTGAAAGGCTGGTCATCTACCAATAGCGATTTTTTGTTTTCCCACCAGGTGCTGCCTGGTTTACATTACAAGCTATGTTGCCCGGAAATGAAGAATAAATATTTCTTTTTAGGAGCTGTCGCGTTACTTATTGGTCCATTATTCTTTTTGCTGAACAAAAGACCGGAGACCGGCGAATGCCTACACGGTGATTGCGTCAACGGTGCCGGCACACTTGTTTTCAGTGACGGCAGAAAGTATATGGGCAACTTTGTCAATGGCAGCTTCAGCGGCCGGGGGGTTTTACTGCTGCCGGACAAGCGGCAATATGAGGGGGAATGGCAAAACGACCTGCCAAACGGATTTGGCACCCAAACCAATCCTGACGGCACAGTTTACACCGG
>JAWVYE010000439.1:0-2205 GCA_033722905.1 Desulfobulbales bacterium | reverse complement strand
ATTTTAAGCCACTGGTGCCGAAGGGGAGATTTGAACTCCCACGAGGAAACCCTCACTAGACCCTGAACCTAGCGCGTCTACCAATTCCGCCACTTCGGCACGCAGAAGGAAGCAATATTAGTACGGGGGTGAAATTTGTCAAGAGGTTCTTCTTCTGTGTATATGAAAATAATTTCAAGCGTATTGCAGACGCAAATAACCCCATAGAGAGACGTAAGCTCCGAGATTGAAAGTTCATGAAAATATTTAATAACCTGGCTGACATAAAAGAACCCTTTGCAGAAAGTTATGTAACCATCGGCAACTTCGACGGAGTGCATTTGGGCCACCACATGCTGTTTTCAGAGGTGGTCGGCATGGCCTACAAGAAGAAAGGTACCAGTGTGGTTATTACATTTGAACCGCATCCCCTGCGGGTAATCCGTCCTGATATCGGCATAAAGCTCATCTCGACCTATGAGCAGAAAGTTGAAATGATTACCCTTGCCGGTATCGACGTCCTGGTGGTGATACCTTTTACCCGGGATTTTGCTGCCACCAGTGCGGAAGACTTTGTCGATAATGTGTTGATCAGGACCATCGGAGTAAAAGAGCTTGTGGTTGGATATGACTATGCCTTTGGCAAGGGCAGACAGGGAAACATTGATTATCTCAAGAAGCAGGGGAGTCTTAAGGGGTTTCCTGTCACAGTGGTGGAGCCTTACTATGTTGATGATATGCTGGTCAGCAGCAGCAAGATCCGGGAACTTGTCAGTGAAGGCAGGATGATGGCTGTTAAAAAACTGCTGGGCCGCAGTTACCAGATTCGGGGAACGGTCCAGGAAGGCAAGAAAAGAGGCGGTCCGGTTGTCGGTTTTAAGACAGCCAATCTGCACCTGTCCGAAGAGGATCTGTGGCCGAAACATGGAGTCTATGTTACCAAGGTTGTCCATAACGTCAAATGCTACGGAGGTGTGTTAATCATCGGCTATAATCCGACATTCGGCGAAAACCGCCTTGCCGCAGAAACGCACATTTTCGACTTCAACCAGGATATTTATGGCAAGAAAATCAAGATAAATCTGTTGAAATATCTGCGGGAGGAAAAGAAATTTTCCGGTCCTGGAGAGCTGGCCGACCAGATCCGCTCTGATATTCGCCTGGCCAAAGAGGTTCTGGCCGAAGTTCAAAAAGAATTATTGCTCTCCTGTGAGGAAAAATATAACCGCTGAACCTGCCTTCATAATCAAGTTGCCGGTTTTCTCCTTGCGCATCAGGGTTTCATGCCTATATTGTATGAAAATTTTTCCAGGATATACTGAGTAAATGGAAAATATCCTGTCCAGTGCCGGTGTTCAGCCGGTGCAGGCAGAACAAATCAATGGCAGAAGCCTTGCTCCGGAATAACTGGAAAAGGCTTTGATTGGAACAAAAGTTAACCATTATAAGGAAAGTATCCATGTCAGAAAACGGCAGGCAGGAAGATCTGAGTAAAGTTATTGCGGAAATGGAGAAAAAATGTGCCGAAAAGCCTGGCTCGGTTATGGCACATCATCATTTGGGGCTGGTTTACCGAAAAGCCGGACGTTTTGATGAGGCGGTGGCCGCCCTGGAAAAGGCGGTTGAACTTGATCCCTTTTCCGTGGAAAGTCTTGTTAATCTGGGGGCATTGTACTTTGACATGGGCAACCTTGATAAGTCTCTTGCTGTTAACGAGCAGGCGGTCAAAATCAACAAGGCTTCTGCCCAGGCCCATGCCAATCTGGGCTTGATATGGCAGAACAAGGGTGATGCGGTTAAGGCCCTGGAGTACTATACAGACGCGGTAAAGAATGATCCGCATATGGTGACGGTATGGATCAATATGACCTCTGTGCATCTCATGCTCAATAATGATGCCAAAGCCCTGGAGTCGGCGCAGGAGGCTGTTAAATTAGAGCCGGATTTTCCCATGGCCCATAACAACCTGGCAGTAGCGTACTACTACAACAAGGATTTCAAGAAAGCAAAAGAGCATGCTGATAAGGCCAAGGGTCTCGGCTATGCGCCTGATAAGCGTTTTCTTGATGCAGTGGACAAAGAACTTTCCTGATTATGAGCAAGGCATCGTTAAAAACCAGACCCTGGTGTCCTTTCTGCGGCCAGGATGTCGGTAAGCCGCAATATCCTGAAAAGAGAAAGATGGGCGAGTTCCCCGTCGGCTCCTGCCAGTGCGGTGCTGTATAT